>JAATVT010000140.1 GCA_014523685.1 Nitrososphaerales archaeon TH5893 | reverse complement strand
CTCTTATGAGTACTGTGACAGCCTTCGGATGCTTACATCCTTCAATAAATACCCATTTATCCGTCTCGACTTTGCGTTCTTCAACTAGATCAGCAGATCCCAAGTCTTTATCTGATAAGTCTTCTAGATTGTTTACAATCCTTGCTCCAGTTGCTCGCGCTAGTTTGGTCATATCGCTTTCTTTGACTCTACGAACTGTGAGAACGCCAGCTTTAGCAAGATAGTGCTGTGCGATATCGTCAATTCCTTTCTGGCATACGACAACATTAGCACCGGTAGCGACGAGTTTGTCTACCATGCTCTTGAGCATCCTATTTTCTTCTTCCAAAAACATGTTCATTTGGTCAGGCGAACTTATGTTTATCTTGGCATCAAATTCTGTCTTTTCAATTTCGAGAGCCGAATTAACGAGCGCTATTTTTGCCTTCTCAACTCTCTTTGGCATTCCACCATGTACTACCTCCTTGTCAAGGACAATACCCTTGATGAGCTTTGTGTCAGCAAGGGAACCTCCAGCCTTCTTCTCTACCTTGATATCATCAAGATCCACCCTGGAGCCTTTTCCATCTGGATTCAGTTCGGACACTTGTAGAATAGCATTTACCACCATCTGCGCTACCTGATCGGCCTCTTTTGAAATGAGCTTTGTTTGCATTGATGTTTTGGCAACCCTAATCAATTGTTCCTTGTCGTTTGGGTCAATCTTTTGAGCAATGTTGTTAAGAATTTCCACAGCCTTTGTTGCACTCTTTCTATACCCGTCTACTATAATGGTTGGATGCACGTCTTTTGTTATCAGGTCCTCAGCTTTCTCGATCAGCGCTCCTGCCAAAATTACCACAGAAGTGGTCCCGTCTCCTACTTCGTTGTCTGTTGCCTTGCTTATTTCAACCATCATTTTAGCTGCGGGATGTTGAACATCGATCTCTTTGAGGATTGTTGCGCCATCGTTTGTGATTGTAACATCGCCTAGACTGTCTACGAGCATTTTATCCATACCCCTTGGCCCTAAACTTGTACGGACTATTTCAGAGATCAGTTTTGCGGCTGTAATGTTATTTTTCTGGGCATCTCTGCCTTTTGTCTGGCTTGCGCCTTCTTTCAATATAAGCACTGGCATTCCGCCAGCACTTCCTTGTTGTGCTTGAAGAGACATACTTTTTCATTTCACCTTTAAAATTTATAAAATAAATAGGTTAGTTTGGTATATTTTAAACTTTCTTTAAGGCTTCGTCATATTTTCCAGCTCGTATATCGGCATAGATTTCTTTTGCAGGTTTATTTTCTACCTGCATTCCTAAACTAACGCACGTGCCAATCACTTCTTTTACAGCATTCCTTACGTCTTTGGCGTAGGAACTGTCAATTTTCATTTTTGCTATCTTTATAGCACTCTCCATAGTTATAGTCCCAGCAAATGTCATTCCTGCCGTTCCAGAACCCTTGCTAACGCCAGCTTCTTTATTTATCAAGGCAGCAGTAGGTGGAACACCTACATCAACGGTGAATCTCTTTGTGTCTGGATCTACTTCTACTTTGACCGGTACCTTCATTCCAGAGAAATCCTTTGTTTTGTCGTTAATAGTATTTACAACTTGTAATACGTTTACTCCCATTGGTCCCAATGCCGGTCCCAGAGGGGGTCCTGCGCTGGCTTCACCCCCAGTAACCAATGCAGAAATTGACTTTTTGTCTGTCATATGACGAAAAAACGCAAGTGAGATCCAAATATAAATGTGGTCGATAGTCGACTCATTGAAAAGCAACACAGGGCGATAGACTAGACAAAAGCGGTTTTGGGCCGAAACACGAATGACTTGTGGTTACACGAAATTTTAGAATGACAATTTATGTTTGGCTGACGGCCCATTATCCAATTCACCGACAGGAAGTTACCGAAACAAGGCTCTGTGGTCCTAATGAGCGGCTTTCTTGAGATAGTTCGCGTCTACTGTCACGGGGATCTGATATGGAGAATCAAGTAAAACCACAGTAGCTTCTTGTTTTTCATAGTCTACCCTCGTAATCTTTGCTTTCATAGCTTTGAACGGGCCGCCGATGACTTCAACCGTGTCGTCAACAGAAAGCTCTGTAACAACTGGTTTTTTAACAAGGTATCCCTCAATATCCTTAAAAGGGAGCTCCCCCCTTATCTGTCCCCTAATATGTCGAACTCCTGCTAAAGCTTGGAAGGCTATATTGGCGTCGGGAGCTTCAACAATGATATAGCCCTTGAAGTTCTCTAACAGGAGAATTGAATAGATCCCTATATTTTTCGATTTGATCTTGTTTTGCAATACGTTGGCAACTACACGCTCTTGTCCGCCTGTTGTTCTTATTGCGTAAAACTTTGAATCAGACCCTGGAGAAGGTGCAACGACAAGCCCAGAGGTGGAAGCTGTCCCCGCACCCCCATTAGTAGTTGTATCGCTAAGAGTCGTTGTTGTGGAAGTACTTGCAGATCCAGATGTGTCAGTATAGGTCGCGGATTTCTGTTCTTGTCGAATCTCCTCTTCTGCCTTTTCGGTGCCCTCACTTCTGCTTTCTTCTTGAGATACATCTTGTTCAGGACTGTTTTCCCGCTCGTCGACAACTAACTCCGGCTCAGTTTCAGATGGTTCGTCGGTTTTTGGAAATTTATCAACATTATCATTATTATTATCACTAAAATCATCAATATTATTAACAACTTCGTCATTTTCTTTAATGTTATGACTCATTTATTTGATTCAATACGCATTAGCATGCGCAATTTATAAATTTACTTAGCATCTCGGCAAACATGTATTAGAAGCATGTATACGCTTGTAGCATCAAAAAGAGATCCAGCAAGCAACCTTATGGCTGAATACCTTGTTAACCGAATAGGTTTTATCAGAAATGAAAACATTAGTTACAGGAGCCAGAGTGCAAATCACCTACGTAATCATGAAACTCCAGTCGCGAAGGAAAACTGTGTACCCTATGATTCGTACGCGTTTGCAAATATGGAACTTTATGTTTCTCACAATAAATCACTTCTACATCTGGACAACCTGGATAAGTTATTCCCTGATTCTGAGGCTTTTATTTTCTTATCACGACATAGTTCTGAAAGCGGTATTCCTACATTGACTTGTCATTTTACAGGAAACTTTACCGAAAATAATCAATATGGTGGGTTTCCAAGGGAACTTGGGATTTGCTATCCTTATCTTCAAAAACAATTCATCAAAGAAATTAACAATAATCGATCATCTGTTCTTGATTACGAGATAACTATCGAAGCTACCCATCATGGACCTACGTCTCTCAAAAAGCCATTACTTTTCATTGAAATTGGTTCGACTGAAAAACAATGGGCTGATACACGGGCGGCCTCTGTTGTCTGTGACATTCTGATATCCATATTAACTAGAAAAACCGCAAAAACTAGATGCAGGAATGTGGGGATAGCCTTAGGAGGAACGCACTATCCTAAGAAATTCAACCAGATACTCTTAGAGTCCGAATTTGGACTCGCTGCAGTTGCGCCCCGACACAACTTAAAATCGGTTGATGACTCCATGATAGACCAAATGATTTCAAAAAGCTTTGAAAGGGTAACACATGGGATAGTCGACCGAAAAGGTCTAGGAAAGGAGAAGAACAGAATCTTGGAATTGATCGATAAAAAAAACCTAGGGCTATTAGAATTGTAATGGAAAGAAATTTGTTGTAAGTGGAGAAACAGTAGATATATCTAGTTTGATATCACAATGTCAACTAGGCAAGCAATGCCTCAAAGCGAATCTTACAATAGGGCTAAAATAAGAAATAATATTGTTACAGCCTTCATAGAATATAAGGGCAAGGTGCTACTTTTAAGACGTAGCCAAAGAGTGAAAACTATGAAGGGTAAATGGGCTGGAGTGAGCGGATATATCGAGGCATATGAAAGGCCTCTAGTAAGAGCTCTTAAAGAAATTGAGGAGGAAACTGGGCTAACGAACAAGAGCGTTCAGGTTTTAAGAGAGGGTAGCACTCTGGAAGCCGCTGATAACATGAGTCCAGATATTATTACATGGGTTGTTCATCCATTTTATGTCCGTACAACCAATAATACTGTTAACTTAGACTGGGAACACGATCAGTATAAATGGGTAAATCCTAAGGAAATTGAAAATTATGACACAGTTCCCAAACTCAAAGAGGCTCTGGATAAGGTATATCCCGGTATCCCTAATAATTTTAACGAAAAGTAAATTCTAAGAAAAACAATTGTCGCCTCTAAAGGAAACACATATGAAGATTATGGAAATTTTCAGTACCGTCTTTTTCGTTGTTTAACCCATTCAGATGCAATGACATTAACGCAATTAGGTAACCTTTGCAATTTTGAAACTCCATATTCCTACTCCACTTGGATATAAATGAGATATAACAATGAACGGTTTAATCATGTATCTAAATTCCAAGTAGGGTATTAAGTGGGAACCACTCTCATAGTCCAAGTAATGCGAAGGGTGCTCATAACAGGTGGAGCAGGTTTCATTGGTAGTTCATTAGTAAATGCCCTAATGATTTCAAGAAATTGTAACATTCGAGGTTTTTCAATATTGGTTCAGATGATACAACAACTGTCATGCAGATTGCCCAAATAGTAATTGATCAGCTTTCACTCAAAAGGGATAACGTAAGAAATGTATTCAAAAATACGCTAGACTGAGGAATAGGTTGGAAGGGTGATGTTCCCGATTTCTGGTTGGATTGTTCCAAGCTAAATGACGCCAGATGGAGTCCGAAATATGAAAACAGCAAGGACTCAGTGATACACACATGTAGTGAGTATATTAAAATGAATACAATGAAACGAAACCGTTAATTCCTACAACTCCAAATTGCTAGAAATTATTGGATTTAGGATTAGTTTGCTCAGAGGACGGTCGTTCATTAGACCCCCATTACCGATGATAGTAGCCGTCAACATTATCAGCCCGATTGCTTAAGAAAAAATTCTCCTGCCTTATATGAGCTTCTAACCATCGAACCCGAAGCAACATAGGAAAATCCGATTTGTCTTGCTTCTTCTGCAAACCAATCGAACTGTTCAGAAGTAATGTACTCTGTAACTGGCATGTGCCTTAAGCTTGGTTGCAAATATTGACCTATTGTGAGTACGCTAACTTTTCTTGATCTTAGGTCTTTCATTGTCTCGATGACTTCCTGTTCGGTCTCACCTAGTCCTAGCATCAAAGAAGACTTCGTATAAATTACAGGATCAAATTCATTGATTGCTTGAAGAACCATGAGAGACTGTTTGTAAGAAGCTCTAAAATCCCTTACCTTAGACGAAAGCCTTGCTACAGTTTCAATATTATGACTTATAACTCGCGGGCGAGCTTTTACTATCTTATTCAAAGAGTCTCTATTTCCTTGAAAGTCTGGGATTAGAGCTTCTAATATTGTATTAGGGCAATTCAAGCGGATCTTTCTTATCGTTTCAGCAAAATGATCTGCTCCCCCATCGACCAAATCATCCCTGCAGACAGATGTAATTACTACATACCTCAACCCCAATTCACTAATTGCAATGGCAACTTTTTCAGGCTCCCGGGAATCTAGCAATCCTGGCTTCCCACTATTGACAGAACAGAACCTACACCCCCTACTGCATATGCTTCCCATAATCATAATAGTAGCGGTCCCCATTCCCCAACACTCAGACAGGTTAGGACACCTAGCCTCTTTGCATACAGTATTTAGCTCAAGAGAACCTAGCGTTTTCTTCACATTCGTATACATCGGTCCAGATGGGAGCTTTAGTTTGATCCATTCAGGTTTTCCCCGTAGGTCCGCTGAATATGTCATCCTAGAGAGTAGGCCAATTTATTATAATAAGAGTATATATCCAGAGCCCGTCCCATTATATCATAAAATAATACCGTTGAAAACCCCGTTAGACTATTTTTATTGACGCATAAATAATCTGAGCATAATATCGTAAAATTGAAACTTAACCAGACAGTAGGTTTTGGTTACCGGACATCCGGAATTGCAACCACGCCAATCGTGCAGGCTCCTACGTTCGTATGTGGTCTGAACATATTTCGCAAATCAGCTATATTAGCTATCTCCTCCCTCTCCCTACTGATGTCTATCACTTATAATGCTGGCAGCACTTGAGCTAACTCCCGCTGCTTGACTTGACAAAAGATCTCCCCGAAGTCTGCAGGTTGGACTCAACTGAGCTGATTACGCCCTGAGTCTTCCTGCGACTTTTTTTGTGGGATTTATTTAGTTAAAGCTTAAAGGTACTTCGATATTATAATGACTATGATTGATAAGGTCCGTGATAGAAGACTGTTACGATGAAGCTGCAGAGATCATAAAGGTTGAAAGTGAGACCAAGAATAATAATGAATTTTTCCAAGTTGCCTTGTGTTCATTTCATTACCGTGATTATAGGTCATGATGGTTTAGGAAAACCATTCAGCCTAGAGGGCGTTGAGTCTTTTAGCAGCATTTATTAATTCTGCACTTGCTTAGTGCCACTTTGACCCGTAGTCTGCTACTTATTATTGATTCGCCACTAATTGCCAGTACACAATCCACTTGGACTGCTTGTACCGCATAAATTGGTCGAGAATGTATTTTTATTTGAAACTGGTGCTAATCCGTTAGCGTTATCCAGGCCGACTATATTGTAACGTACGATATTCATTTGGACAGTGTTTTCGGCACTTTGTGAGTCCAAGAATATTCCCTTTTGACTTCCTTGAATATTGTTACTACTTACAGAAGATTCGTCGGTATTTAATAGTAAAACTCCGGCCAGGGCATTTTTGGTCATAAGGTTGTCTGAAATATCTAGGCTGTTAGAAGAATGAGCAGTCACACCTACCAAGTTGTTCTTCAGATTATTTTCCTCCACAGACAACGAGTCGGCACCAGTAAGGAGAATCCCCACCTCGTTATTTTGCAATACGACCGAGCTGACTGAAAACCCATTAGCACCGGTGACTAAGATTCCCGCCTGAAAACCGCTAATAACCCCTGGTCCCACAATCTTGACATTGTCTTCGGAGACTGCGATTCCTATTTTTGAGTTATCGATACCCGGACCACGTATCTGAAAACCATTTAAATTAATCGTTGTAGAGTCTTCTCCTATGATAAGGCCGTCATGATTACAGTTCAGATTTCCACTAAGGGTGACCGTTCCGGTGATAACACTTCCACAACTCACCTGTTGTCGTTGATCCGGGATGGTTTCCACCTCCTGACCTTGCACTCTAATAGCTGAAGACTGAGAGATAAATAAAGCGATAGCAATCAGCACAGTCACCAACGCAGAAAAAAGCGACTTCAGATTCATTTTTGATATCTTGGAGTCGGGTTCGATAAAATGTTTTGTTCGCTGATCAAATGCGTTCTGATACCTCCTTTCTTTTACTCGCAAGTCAGGCGGCTTTATTGGCCTTCCACAGGTTCATGAAGAGTTTGGGACCTTTGGAATAGATATTTATCAATTTGAATCAGGCAAGATCAAGGAAGGGTGGGAAGATGCATACAGGTAAAACATTCACTGCAGAAGTACAGAAAGATAGGACAACTAAAGGTTTGAAGTTAACGATAATGATCGTACCAGTAATGGGCCTACATTATTTCCAATATCACCACCAACAGGAAACAAGGCAAAGCCGACAATACCAATAAAGCGGCTAAAGCGTGATGACCCTATCAAAAAGTTGAAGGGTACTTCTGCTATTCAAAAGAACTTGAAATCTGAAAGGGAGAAAGCGGAGAAAGCTTTGAGGCTAAATAGTCTAATCTAACAGAATTAAAATAAAAAAAGTGGTTGGTGGCAGTTATGACCTTTTTAGGAGATAACCTGCGTATCTAATCTTCGTTGAATCACCAGTTCAGGTGTTCTTTTGTTTCAAATCTTGATCCGTGTTGGTTTCGCTGCTATCTCCCCCACCAGCATATGCTGCCATTGGAGTTGTTGAGAAAATTCCTGTCAATGCGGCTGCAGTTACGAAAGCTGCAATCGCTAACAACTTTTGATTCATGTGTGCCATAACCTAACGTGTCAGATTATATCTCGGTTGAGAAGCTTTTGAAGGCTAGAAAAGAAATGTGAAATAGTCCATAAGAAATGTACTAATCTCTTACTTATTTAGAATACATCATTTGTAGTCTTGTCTTCCTCGTTTGTTTTTGGGCCCAGGAATTTGTTCAATCATTTTCTGTTGAGGGTTATATCATTTAT
>JAATVT010000139.1 GCA_014523685.1 Nitrososphaerales archaeon TH5893 | reverse complement strand
TTTGTTTCAAACTGCTGCTTAATCTCCTCAAGGCTCGACTCTTCAAGAGAACCAAACAAATCATAGCCTGCATTATTGACTAGAATGTCTATCCTACCATTCTCTTTGATAACAGAATCTATGGCATTATTTACTGATGAGTCGTTGTTTACATCTAATTGAGTTACGTTAAGTGGGATATTTTCCTTTGAGGCAATTTCTCGTAGTCCATTGCTCTTACTCATATTTCTCATAGTTGCATACGTTGTAAATTGATTTCTTGCTAACAATAGAGATGTTTCATAACCTATTCCACTCGAACTGCCTGTTACTACAGCAACCTTAGCCAATATAATCATATATTGCATAGTAATATATGAATATACGTCGGACTACGACAAAATTTGATTGCATTATAGGAGATTCTATCATTGATACAAAATGGGATTGTTAGTATTATTCCCAATCTATTTCCTTTCCACATCTCCTACAACCAGGTGCACTAAAAGCCGAGGTAGGATGACTTTAGATTTGCGCCATACCCCCATCAATTGACAGTTGGATAGTGGTGACATAACTACTGTCATCCATTATTTTGGATTTGTTAAATTCCATGACTTAACAGTTATTAATGTTATCAGTTGAAAAAATTGTTATTGAGGGATTTGGGTTACACAAAAAGGAATCTGCTTTTATTTATACTACTATCAGAGACTATTATTAGTATGGCTTTTTTTGGTAGCTATGAAGATAATTTTATTAACCCAAACATCCAAATCGCGTACGCTCATAATTTTACGCCAGATGAGAGTGCTTCATTTCTAGCATTTGTAGAACAGTTGCAAACAGAATCAGAACTTGTTCAGTCAAATTTAGCAAATAATAATGTGTCTCTTGCTCAAGTACATGCTAACAAAGCTGCTGCGCTTCTTACTCCAAACATAACGGAAGAAATTGCAGAAGAAAACCAAAGAGTTGCTAATGATTTAAGAACAGCAATAAATAGTTTACAAAATATATCTTCCAGACCACTAGAACAACAATCCGTGGATCTACTTGTCAATGATATCGACTCCATATTAGGAGATGCTGTTACTACAAGAATAGAACAGGAACAATGAAATAATGCTACAATACAGGCATTAGCTTTAGTTGACCTTACCAATATGATACTTGAAGAATACGGTAATGCTTATGCAGTTAGATTTGACATGACGAATATGTCAGATATGCCTATTATGGGAAGCAACAATAATTCTATGGTGGCAACAAATGATATGAGTGCTGTCGGTAATAACAATAACATGAATATGAGTTCCGTGAATACTTCTTCAAATATGAGAATGAACATGGGCAGCGGTGGTGAAACAAACAAGAGCTCCTCAATAGTAAATATGAGCAGTTATCAAAGTGCTCAAGTACTAGCTGCAAAGGCAATGGAAACATATGATTCTGAACTTAAACCAATCGCACCCAGGAATGCAGCAGCCTTCCTAGCCAATCTGGAAAATGGTCTCACTCAATTAAACGATGCAGTTAGAAACAAGGCTTCACCGATGGAAATTACGGTGATCATACATACGCAAGTTCAACCTAGTTTGCTACAAGCATTTGGGTTAGAGTTACGATAACAAGCCGCTAGATATACATTACACTAGTCTAACTGCAAAAAGATTTTTCAAACACAGATAGAACATTTTCTGCAATAATGGCAATAGTTAAGATTCATTTCCATAAATATGATAAAATCTTTTATAATGACAATAGTATATCTATATAGGCGGTGACTGTTGCATAGTAGCACGAAGTAAAGAGGGAGCAGGAGCAACAAATTCACATTCAGTTTCACAACCGATTCCAAAGGTGCCCAATCCATATTTTGGCAAATATGATACGCTAATCAAATACACCCTCGTACCGTCAATCCCTCTTACAATTATAGCCATTCTATGTATTAACCCTAATACTTGGGTATTATCTGAGATTCATCATTTTTATATTGAATTATTTGCGGTCTTACTTGCTGCGATTTTGTCATTCTACTATTTAGCACGTGCTCATACGTTAAATGATAAATTTAGTTTGTTTATCGGCATAGGATTTCTAGCTAACGCTTTGATTGATTTGCTACACGTAGTAGTATCCTTTACTTTTATGCATGAGTTCATGTTTCTAAAATATTTTATTCCACAAACATGGTTTGCAGGAAGAATATTTTTGGGTGCCATGTTTGCAATTGCTATTGCAAACTATCCTAGGCTATCTTCAAAAAGCGATACTATCTATAATCCCAGCGATAAAGACGAGAATGACAAGATACCCAGAATCCTTTTTGTTTCTCTGTTCGCACTTACTGCCATATCTGGTTTATTAGCCATCAGTTCACTTTTCTTAGTTTTTCCTGGCGCCGTACTAGATAACTTTCCCATACATAGGCCTTATGAAATCCCTGCGCTTGCATTGTTCTTAGTAGCCTTAATTTATTTTTATAAAAATGAACTTTACAAAAAACGTGACATTTTCTATAAGGGATTGCTGGGTGCATTAGTTATTGACATTTTCGGACAGATCATAATGGCTTATTCCACCACCTCGTTTGATACAGCTCACAACGTAGCTCATGTCCTAAAGGATGCAGCGTATTTTGTCAATATCATAGGCCTAGCATTATCAAGTATTAACTATAATGCAATGCTAAAGCAGGCGAATAGGAATTTAATAGAAAGAGAAGAAATTATTAGTTCCCAGTATGAAAAATTAAAACAATCAGATAAAATGAAGGATGAATTTGTCAACATAGCAGCACATGAACTAAGAACACCTATTCAACCAATACTCGGATTATCTGAGATTATGCGTCCTAAAGTGAATTCAGAAGACCAGGTTTACGTTGACGTTATAGTAAGAAATGCAAAGAGACTACAAAGGCTTACAGAAGAAATATTGGATGTTACCAAAATCGAAAGTCAGTCTTTAAAGATCGAAGCGGAGGAATTTAACCTAAAAGATGTGATTGTAAATTGTATAAATGACGTAATACTAGACAAACACCTTACTAATGATGGCAAAGACAAACCAAAGATACTTTATGATCCAGAAGACCTTCCTCTAAAAGCAGACAAAAACAGGATATCTCAGGTTGTCTCTAACCTTATGTCAAACGCACTTAAATTTTCCTCAGGAGGAACTATCTCTGTTCAAACTTCTCTGAAAAGCAATGATAAGAACAATAACAATGAAGTCATCGTTAGTATTAAGGACAATGGTCAGGGAATAGACCCAGAAATATTGCCCAGATTATTCTCAAAGTTTGCGACAAAGTCCTATTCAGGTACAGGACTTGGTCTTTTCATTTGCAAAAGTATCGTAGAAGCTCATGGAGGGAGTATATGGGCTGAAAACAATTCTGATGGAAAGGGAGCTACATTTTCATTTACTCTTCCATTAAGCAAAATCAGCACACAAATTGGAATTGGTGGGCGAGAAATAAAATAAAAAAATTCTAGTTATAGTTGAACCCAATTACTCATCATAAAAGCAGAATTGGACGAAACTGGGTTAAATATTGATAGATTCAGTGAACCTACGACATTATCGAACTTTAGGCCTATACAACCTTGTAATCCTTAATATTAGGATGTGAGGAGTGAATGGATTTAAATTATTCCGAAGTTTTAGAAATTAATGAGAATGTAAAGATAATTCTCTAACGGTTCTTCTGTGAATTAAGTGAATTAAGGATATATGGCAGTTGTAAGGGAATTACTTCCCATATTAGATGGAGATTTTATTTTGGAAAAACCAATGAAATAAGTAGAACAGCAGTAAGTCGAAATGCCGTCTCCATTCAATTAGACAAGTCAGATGTCCCAAAGTAAAATAGCAAAGTACAATATTTTTGTCTTTTTTCTCCAAATAAACCATTTTTTACACAAAAATTAAAAATTAATAATACTAAGCAATTGGTTAGAATTTCTTATCCAAATTATTATATAAAGGGCATAGCTATTATATAACGGGTCGAGAATAGACGAATATAGGCGAAGTACAGCGAAATAAAGCTTTAGAATACAAGGAATTTTCGAATTATGTATTCACTATAGATAACATTGAACAACCTGAACAGTATTCTCGAGATACCAACTATCGCGATAGCATTTTGACAGAAAAGCATACGTCATTTGTCCCTATGTCTGGTTTGACTAATCTAGATAGGAAGGGAAAACAGAAATTATCATTCTCAAAACAGCTTTTAATTATAGATGATGACCCAGATATTACTCTGACCTTCAAGCAAGGATTGGAAACAGTAGCTGAAAATAATGAAAAACCTTTTGAAGTTTACTCATTTAACGACCCTATAGAGGCTTTATCAAACTTCAAATCAAACTTCTACGACCTACTATTAATAGACATCAATATGCCAAAAATGAATGGCTTTGAATTTTCAAAACAAATCCTAAAACAGGATCTCGATGTCAAGATATGCTTTATGTCTTCGGGACAGATAAATGAAGAGGCATTAAGGGAAAATTATCCGATGTTAAGTATTGGATGTTTCATTAGAAAACCAATTGAAATAGAAGAGTTAGTTAAGAAGCTAAGAGCAGAACTGGAATAGTTATGTTATATTTGACAATTGCAGGAAAGCTGTCTCACAGAAGATATTATGAAATCTAACTGGTAAGTTTAAGAAATTTATTTTTCTGGAAGGAGGAAAGATTCATTTCTGATGGAGGATCATTGCGGCTCCATCGTTTATCTAGACTAATTTCCTTTATTCTTGTTAACCTTCTTTTTTCTCCTTAGATACCAGGTTTTCTCTCCCGTTTCTTTCTTCTTGATACTATTAATATGAATATAACTATTGCAGTAGCACCAAAAATTGCTACTAATCCTATGGGAAGTAGTAACGGAGCTATAGAATACACATCGAAACTGCCAAAGGGTTGAAGAGGAACCAGGATATTGAAAGAGGCGAGTGCGATTGAAATATTCTCTTTTGATCGTATTTGACTAATAAGTTGATAGTTGCCATCTTCTGTAAATTGGACTTTTAGTGAGAGATAACCATTTTGGACGGCAATATTGTTATATTTGAAAAAGATCTTATCACCTTTTAATATTGCTATGCTTGCATAGAGATCTTTTAAATTATTTCCTGTATTTAGATCTTGTATGTTGAGTTTAAGATCTGTTATGGTATAGAGCATAGGTTTTGCTGGGCTATATCTAAACTGAATTTTTACGTTCTCTTGTGGGTCAATCCATTTCTGTATTGTAGATACAGTTTTGTTATCTTGCTGAATTTGTGCATAAGCATTTTGGAAGGCCATGAATCCATAAATATTTATAATAAGCAGGAAGAAAAAACACAGCTCCTTATTATTTTTAACAATACAGAATAATTGGAGAAGCAATGATAAACTCATCATTAAGGTTAATCATAAAATAGGTTCGTCTTGTCTCCGTTGTCAAATTTTCTTTTAATATATATCATATACATCTTTAGTGCTAAACCATAATATAATCAAGGATAGT
>JAATVT010000138.1 GCA_014523685.1 Nitrososphaerales archaeon TH5893 | reverse complement strand
GAATGTAGAAGATATGAAACGACTTCTCCTAGGGATTACACAGCTACCGCCAATAGAAAAAGAACCTGAATCATACAAAGACTACGGTAACGATGTAAAGTTTACCGCTAAAACGGCTAGAGGAGAATGTGCCGCTTAATAGTTCATATGAAGAATACTTCTAATTCAAATTCGGTAAACCAGAAAAAAGAATTCGAGTCTAATACCGTTAATCCTAATGACTACGAGTTACCTGTTATATGCGACGTTGATATTTTACGAACTCTAATCCGCAAGAATGCGGCGCGAATTGTGGATGTTCGTAAGGAGGAAGAATATCGGGAAGGCCACATTCCTACAGCTGTTTCGTTACCCCTAGCGCAGGTACTATCGAAGGATTCCCCTGAGGGAGTAGTAGGTATTCTAGAGAATATTGGAGTTTCCGAAAAGCTGCCTGTCATAGTGTATGATGATACCTTTGGCGCATTGGGAGCAAGAGTGGCATGGACCTTTCAATATGTCGGACACACAAACACTTCACTGCTTGAGGTGACCTTTAGTAGATGGAAAGATTTGGGATTAGAGATTGAAAAACAAGTCAATAAATACCCTAAAACGACACATCATATTAGCATTAATCAAGAAATCTATGCTGATGCGTCATATGTAGAGGGTGCCAAGGAAAGCGATAATAAAGTCCTAGTAGACTCGAGAGAGAGGTTAAATTTCTTAAGCGAACACATACCGGGAGCTAAAAACATACCTTATACCATGCTAGGTTCAGATGGAAACATCCTGCGAAAACCTTCTGAAATAAAGAGATTCATAGAAAATAGAGGACTTTCATCAGAATCTGAATACATTACTTACTGCGGGAGCGTCGGTACACTATCTGGTTTGACGTATTATGCTCTAAAACTGGCTGGAATAAAAAATGTCAAACTGTATGCAAAATCATTTCGAGAATGGAAGAGTTTGGGAAAGCCTAAAGAGGAATTTAAGGACGCAAATTATTGGGACTTGTCGGCTGAATAATTTGTTCAATGATTGAAGATTGTCGAATAAATTATCTAACTAGGATCGTAACTTTGGAGAGAATAAAATGTCAGTTAAAAAGTCGTAATTTCAAATTTTTTCCTTAGAATTGGTCTAAGAATTGCATTTCTGGAGTCAGGAAATGGCAGTAATGACTCAGTCTTTCATATTTAAGATTTAAGAATTCTGGAATGAGATTTCCATTTCTTTCCGTGATGAGATATTTAAAAAATGCTAGTTATTGAATTTCCTATTATATTGCACATCTCGTTTTTCATCGAAACACGATATATTTGCGGGAGGTGATTAAGATATACTTTTGCTGCTGGCAAAGTGATTCCCTCTAACTGCATTCAACTAAAATTGAACTCACCTAGAAATTCCAACGATGCAATTAGGTTCTTACCTTTTTCGTTCTGAAAAAGTATATTTTAAATGCTTTTCGTACTGGAATGCGATATAATATAGAGTACGGAAACGATCTTTTGAGGAATTCGCTACCTATTGAACTATCTTTATTCATCTTGTAAATTTATTTTGTTGTAATTCGTTATTTATAACCAAATTAATTCGGTAATAATACTTGGTCTGCAGATCATCTCCGGAAAAATGGTTAACAATAAAAAATAAGATGTTTGCTTTGGTAGGTGCATACTATTTTGGACGAATTTGAGTCTGCTGAATGTACTGTTTCTTCGAAGCCCCTGAACATATTGATAGCTGAAGATGAAATAGATATAGCGGCTTTGTACAAGACTGTATTAGAGAAGCGAAATCATAAAGCAACAATAACAACAAATGGTGAGGAATGTCTCATCGCATATCATGAGGTTTATCAAAGTAATAAATTTAGTTCATCACAACAGTTATCTCCTGAGTCAGGGCCAGTACATAGATCAAAGAGCCCTTCATTTGACGTCGTTGTTCTCGATTGCAAGATGCCACAAATGAACGGGATTGAAGTTGCTAAAGAGATCTTGGCAGTTAATCCCCATCAGAGAATAATATTTGCTTCTGCCTATACCAAGGACACAGTGATAGATTCGATAAAAAACTTGAAACAATCTATGATGGAGTCGGTACAGAAACCATTTGAAATAAAAAGACTAGTTGATTTAATTGAAGACAAAATGGTATACCAGGAGTTAAGAAGACTAAATATCGATATCGATATAATTAAAGCTGTAAAGCCGACACATGAAGAGATATCAGATTTATTAGAGAGATTACAAGGCGCTCACGGCTGCAAGTCCGATGAAAGGGAATAACACAAAATATGAATTAACAGGCATCGATACAGTACATTTGAGAGTCCTAACGTTAATCGTCATAATTCAGACATTTCTTGATACGTGGAAGTAGGTCTTACAAGATGTATTGGTTACAATTACACAACCAAAATGCATTCAGTTGTTTGGGTTTCATTTTTGGGGCACTAAGGAATTATCCCTGCCGTCTTGCGCCCATATTTATCATGGTGAGAATCGAATGTAACCCTTACAATTACTTATGACTCGCCTTGAAATGTCTTAGAGTTATCGTTTTGGGTTCTCGGTTTTTTGTTCGTTATTTTCAAACTCTCAGAAGATATGCACCTATCATGTCATATATTGTCAAATATTATATGCTATAAATTCAAACAACGTAGTGTGACATTCGGTCTCATCACAGGGAGGTATACGAGATGAATTTCTTCAGTAGATTGAAGGATAGGATTGGGATAGATAGAAAGGCAGGCACGGATACGGGTGGCGTTAGCTCGCTTTCATCGGCTTACATTTCTTTAAATACTAAACTCAATTTAAAGAGTACTGGAAGGTCCGCAATTTGTATCAAGAAAACAGATAACAAACCGTTTAATGAAATGGAAGTAGAAATTGAAAGATTCCTTGACGCTGGGAAGTTAGATTTTGAAATTACTTACCGCACTGTCTTAGACCCATATAATTATCTGTGGTTTATAATAATGGGAAAAACACTTGAAGATATAGTGGCAGCGATAATGTCGATTAGCGATACAATAGAACAAAAGGGTTTTTCAGATAAAATACTTGCGTGTGTGTTTGACTTTAATGATGGTAACGTCGTCCAGTACCTAATATACAGCTATAAACTCTACAAGTTTTACCCTTTCGTACCCACCGGCGGACATCAAAATCAGCGGGATCTCAGTCAGGAATTGAAAATCATGTCTGCGGTAGAAAATGAAGTACCTTTTGAGAAAAAGATGTCGAATTGGTATCCGATTTGGAATATTCCGAATTAGACTCTCAAGTTATTCATTTCTAGAAATTATTTCCTCTGGTTGATGGCTTTCTTTTCCGCCCATCTTATTGACTTTCCCTTAATAGTCAGAGAGGAATTCGAAGTTCTCTACTTTACTATTGTAGTTAAGCCGTCATAACCAAGAAACGCAAATTTGAGTCACATCTGACCCCCCTAGTCTATTTAAGAAAGCGAAGCAATAATCTGGTCTGTCATCCGCTCGACACGCAATACTTTGATATACCCATAATTACATTAAGAAATGAATCCTATCATGACAGACGCCGAAAAAATAACCTCAGTAGTACCCAAACCTAGTAGTAAAAGACAAACAAAGAAAGAAAAGGAACTATTTAGAGATAAAGTTAATCAAGAAAATATGGCTGCCGCAATTGCAACGCTAGAAAATATTAATCGCAATCATCATAGTGAAGTAAATAGGAATATCAAGAATCGGATAGCTGAATTAGTTCTCTTATTAAAGGATAGAGACGAAAAATTCAGCCTATCTGTAAGAGCCGCAAACGCCATCAGCATACTGGATAGACTTACACAAGACAAGGGAATGAAATCACACATTCGAACAATGTTGTGGCAAGTAGTCTCGAACCT
>JAATVT010000137.1 GCA_014523685.1 Nitrososphaerales archaeon TH5893 | reverse complement strand
TCCTTAAGATGGTATTTAGATTAGGGAGCCGAAACCTAATAAGTAACATTTCATTAATTTCATGTATTGGATACTAAAGGCTATTACACTATTTTGGGAGTACCAGAGACGGCCAGCTATAAGGAAATTAGAGCTGCGTTTAGGCGTCTAGCTAAGAAGTATCATCCTGATGTAAATAGTTCTTTATACGCCGAAGAAACGATAAAGAAAATTAATGCTGCCTTTGAAATTCTTTCAGATAAAGAGAAAAGGCGACAATATGACAGGATATACCTTAATGATAACATTACCTTACAAAAGCAAAAAGAACAATATAAGCAAAATGATAATAACACTATAAACTCAAATGGTAATTATAATAAATCACAAAGTAAGTCAGAAGATAAAGGCAGTAATGACTGGAAAAATATTTATCCAAACCATGATTTTTACTCTAGTTTTCATAATGATACTGAGTATGGTAAGGACAAGGATTATTCTAAAAGAAGTGTCAAGCCCCGTGGATCGCAACCATCTACTATAACATCGGATAATCTTGATACAAGTGATCGTTATGAAATAATAGTAGAACCATCTCTCTGTATGGCCTTTGGTAGCTGTGAAACTCTTGCCCCAAAAGTTTTTGTGGTTGAGAAAGATAAGATCTTCAACCCCAAAGCAAAGGTCATATCAGAAATAGGTGAAGATTTTGATACTATACTTGATGCAGCTCAAACGTGTCCCACAAAAGCAATATTAATCAAAGATAGAAATACTGGTGAGTATATTTATCCTTGAGTGTATATCGGCGTTGAAAAAATATGAAGATGGAAAATCTGGTGAATGCTCTTGATTAATGTAGAATCAGATAATTGTAGATCTCACGTTTGTTTCTTGATTTTAAAAACTATAATAGAATCTCAGTCAAAATAACCCAAAGGCACTACTTTGGTTTCATGGCTTTTCATTAGGTTGAGTCTCCCGCAATTCCATATTGGACTTAAGTTATACTTACTAGAGAGGATCGGTCCACCCATATGCCGGAACTGCAACTTTTCTGCATAGTTGAGGAAACATCATGGTATGGAAGGAAGGTCAACAACTCTCGACACGAAGTTAGGGCATCATTTAATCGCTCAAAGTGCTCAGAAGATTCCCAAACTTCCTAGTTGAAGAATACGCAACATTCTAAGATAGGATAAATTTCTGCCAATTGTATCAGCCCCCCGCATGCAAATTGGATGTTAATATCCCTCTGTTCTCTTCTCCATTTTATATTGTTGCTTTGGTAGCTCCTGTTCCAATTCAAATAATGGATTTATTCCCTCGCGAATTGCTGATACGATCCATTTTCACACTTTACATGTAAAGCTTCTATATATTTTAGACCAAGGTCACTTGACACTCTTCAAGTCTCCAACATCCTAATATAGCGTTCTGTTCGCGGTAGGTTCATTGGGATTCGAATTTTCGGTAGAGGATGAGAAAAATGATACACGAAATATTGAACCGTGGTTTCTAAACGCAGTTAGGAAGCTGTCAAATGACAGCGCTTCTACGAGGGTCTTAAAAATAGATGCATTCATAAGGGCCCGTCTAGGTGCGTATCAAAACAATCCAAAGGAGTATGAAAATTACAAGGGAAGAAACGGCAGTGACGTATATTGGAAAATGATGGAAAATGTAGTCGATTCATTGGAAGGTAGGAGTTTTATAACAAGGTATATTCATCCAGCTTATATTCTGATAACTCAAGAAGGCATTAATGCTTGCAGCCGAGAGGGCAGATGGCATGCAAAGTATTATCCCACTAGTGATGAAACGTAATAAGCAAGTCATAATCTTGTGATAGTATCTAATATTTATATCAAGTTATCTCAAATAATTTTGTCCTAGGATATTATTTGAAATGAATTGGTCATTCTTTGGAAGGTAGGTAACTCAGAATTTAATAACATATCTAGTTCTTCTTTTTCGGGATTGGAAACTTGATATGCAATACCGTATCCAGTATTGTTTATCATGGCAAAATAACTTACTATTTTGGAGAAAGCAACATTTTGATATGGTATATAGAATGTAACTTTATGCGCAGGCAGTCCAGCTAATGTCGCTCCTTTATCATACTCGGTTAGTTCAAAACCCGATATCTCCCTGTATGGAGCTACTCCAGCTCGTACGAACTGATCGAGGGTCATTATTTTCGGTTCGAGTGTATCCACAGTGGCTGTAAAGATGAACATAGTTGGTGTATCTGAAACATCTGTTTTGCTAAAACTCACAGATTTGTCTGTGACATCTTGTTGCCAGTCCGAAGGATAACGTAGTACTATTCCTAGAAGGGGGTCCTCGTATAATGAATATCCTCCTCCAGTACTTTGCCGGATCGATTCTTGAGTGTTTTGAATGTGTGTATATCGAGAAAAATCATCAAACCCAAATATCTTTTCATGAAAAGACTTGAAGAATTGACTATCTATATTTCCTAATAAAGCAGGTACGAAGAACAGCATCAACAGAAGTGATACGATATGCCTGTAAGAAATGGTAGCATTCAACACAGGTTTCTTATGAAAACAAAGATATAGGACTTACTGCGCGGCCTAGTGCTTTGCTTTGGATTCTGTCTTTTCGTGTTGTCTCATCTAATTCTTTTCATAATTGTTCTATTAACTGATGACATCTAAATAAGATATTTAGATATCGTGCCGTTCAATGTTTGATTTACTATCATCTTAACAACATCTGATTATTCATCTCTCTGGGAGCAAGAACCATCACCGTCTTCTAGCGGCTATTGTATGTGTCTGCTCAACGTACCATCTAATATTATCCTTGAACTTTGACCACCAGTCTAAAAATGAATCAGCACTATCAGATTCGAATAACAAAAAGCCATTGTATTCCGTCCCCCATGCATGTGTATATTCACCTACTAGCTCAATACCAGAAGGTAACCCATTTTTCAGGTTATGCCATTCATCTTTAGCTTTTTCTGCTTCTCCTTTGCTCATTGTCTTAAATCTATAAAACACTAAAAAAGCTGTAGATGTCATTATATGTGAAAATCCTTATCGTGGTATAAAAAAGTTCACTATCAAAACATGTCACACTTCTGTCTTGAAACCGTTTTTTGTGGTGTTAACGAGTTGACATAGTACCGCGTGATTTGAGTCCTTTTTGGATTTCCATGAGCATTCTTGTTTGCTCAATACCAGAAACAGGTAGACGTTTGGGATCTAGAAGACCGATCTGCACTAGCAGCGACGCCTGATCCCAGTATATATGTTCATGTGCTATTTTGCCCTCATTAAATTTCATTACAACTACATGAGGGAGCTCTACATACTTGCCTGTAGGGGGTATTCCAGGTAGCATAAATTCTATCTCTCTATCGTGAGTAAAACTTAGAATCAGCTCATCAACAACCTGATTTTTATCAATTGTACGTGAAATGCGCACAAATTTTGTGTCGTCAGGCATCTTACCAATAAGCTCGTCTTTGTAGAAGTTGTATACACCACTATATCCAATGCCTCCGGTCAGTGTTGGTATATGGTGTACATATGGTTCTTTAATCATTGTCTTCATGGTCGCTTCTATATCGCGTCTTTCAAATTCACATTTAATATGTTCGTCAAATACTTTACCTAATCTATTTACATGAGGACGATTTTTTTTGCCATGCGGTACTACAAGCCTTCCATTCCTTTTCATGTTTACATTATGTCTAATAGCCATTATTAAGATTCATGAAATTAAAAAAATGGTACCTATATTTTTTCATATGATGTATAATTTATGAAAAGAGAAAAATTTCTTAAAGTTAACTGGGACTAAGATATCAAGAAGAGTTATTTTGATACATATTTATTAGTGATAGGTCTTGGAGCTTTGGCTCACGTGACCGTATAGGTTTTTAATATGGTAAACCGTACTCAATTCATAAATGTCTAGCGAAAATGGTGAAGGTTCAATAGAATGCCCGTACTGCCAATCAAAATTCAAGGATAAGGCAGATTTATCAAAACATATAGATAGAATTCATGGTGGAGCGGGCCTACTAGAGGGAGATAAACGCAATTGGTGACAGGTTTTTGGGTTGGTCAGAACGATATATTTTATAACCAACGTAGGACGATAACGAGCCTTGAATTTAACGTAGTAAATATATCAGCATTTTAATCACCATTGATAATTATATAGCCCCGTAAAGAACTACATAGCTAATTCAGAATTCGAAAATACTCCCGTTATGAAATGGTATTAGTAAGAATCCTTAACATTCCACTAGACTATTAAAACTAATACGACAAAAGGAAGCTATTCCTACTATGATACCGTCTAAATAATGGGGCAAGAATATCCCTTTGAAACGAGCTGTTTATGAGGTGAATGTTGTAGGTCCGGATAAGGATGAGGATTTCAAGAGATGTTATCGACTTGGAGGATCGCATGTAAAGTGCTGCAGTGTAATCGGTAATAGTTAATAGCAGAATAATATAGTACAGAATAGTATACTATTTGGTAATCAAACCACCTGTTTAAGCATAGGTCTACTAAGTTGAATAAGTTCCTAAATAATCGATTAGTTAACAATAATGTCCTGATTATACCTGCTTTTTAAGTTCTCCCATCACCAAAGTTATCGTATTTATCGTTTCACATCTCGCACTTTGCATCAAAGTCAGATATATTCCGGAAGGTGGAGCCTCTATTGCTTCTAAAGTCACTTATATTCTACCATTCTTATCTAGGCTTCATGAACAAGTACACATTTGTTATTTCTATCGCTGTTTCAAGCATCCTTCTCTTGGCAGCAATAAATACAACGCCCATGACATATGCAAGTGTAAGATCCCCGGTGTGGACACGGTTGGATTCTATCATGAGCGGACCACCCCCTTGCCCGACTGGCGCAGAACAGTGAAATGAAAGTAGGTGTCCTTGAGGTCGAGGGCGATTGAAGCCATCGTCTTGGTGGTACCACTGCCGATCTCCGCGAGGTCGAACTCGATCCCATTCGGGAGGTTGATGCGGACGCGATGCTCAGCCCCCGTCGCAGGGCTTCGGATCGGACGGGCGGTGGACTCGAGCACGTCAGGGATCACGATGCGTGCTTTTCGGCGCTCGATATTCACGTCAAACTCGATGTGTTTGAAAAGCGGGGGATGGACGGTGCTTGACATCATCCGATAGACCCACCAATGGGTCGCCCTCTCGTTGGTCTCGCCACCGTACAGGACGGTAGCAAGAGCGTCTCGTTGCTTGCCGTCCGCCCGCTCATCGATGACGGCCTGAATTTCGCCGTTGCCCTCGTAGATCGGTCCCGGCCAGGCGTAGAGGAGGGCTGCGCCGAGGCCATCGAGCGCCACGTCTCCAAAGTGGCCCTTATCGATGCGAACGCCCGCGAAGCCGCGACAGTCTCCGTGCGTGGGGCGGCGTGACTCGAACTGACAAGGACAGGCGTA
>JAATVT010000136.1 GCA_014523685.1 Nitrososphaerales archaeon TH5893 | reverse complement strand
TTATTGTGCGATAATTTCGCAGCATTAGAAATTCTCAATCCTATATCGGATTCATTCTTTTTAAGGAGAATTAATGATTCAATTAAACTATTTACAGCATATTTTATAACTGAAGCATAGTTATCCTGGCCAGCTTCGATATCTCCTAATTGACCTTCCATATTTCTAGTAAACCTAGTTGAAATTATCTCAGGGACATATTTCTCCAACAACTCTATGACAACTATTCCAAGTGCGGTAGCTTCGATTGCACCATTTTTATGAGAATAAATATAGTTGCGAAATTTCAAAATATCTATAATGTCTGCTCTAGTAGATTTGGTACCAATATTTTCTCTTGCCATTGTTTGTAATAAGGAGGAGGGATTAGAACGTGCTGGGGCTTGTGTGAACTTGTCTAGAATAGTTATTGTATCATTTTCTAAAATATCGTGACTTTTCAAATTTGGAAAAAGGATTTCTCCAAGTTTGAAATATGGTTGGTAGAAATATGTCCAACCCTTATCTAGTTGTTTTTTTCCTTGGGTTTTGAAGATATATCCACCATTAACTTCAATTAATGATGTTGTATGCAAAATAGTAAACGGATCGCCAAATGTGGCAAAGAATCTTTTGACAATCAGATCATACACACATAATTCAAGATGATTTAGTGTATGTTTTGGCTTTACTCCTGTAGGATAGATAGCCGGATGTGCAGGGTCCTCTTCCTCACCATTTGTAGGTGAAAGGCTTTTATTTTTCGAAAATAATAATCTAGCAAAGTCATCGTAGATTTCACTAATTTGAGTCAAGTTAGAAAGAATTGCATCATAATTTATTGTTCTTGGAAGCTTCTGGCTGGAAGTTCTAGGATAAGAAATCAAAGCATTCAGGTAAAGCTTTTCTGCTATCGAAAGTGTTATCTTGGGAGAAATTGAAAATAATCTATAAGCTTCCCTTTGTAGATCACCTATGTTAAATGGAGATGGAGGTCTTACTAGGACCTTATCTTCCATCATTTCTTTAACTAAACCGGTTTTCCCTATGCAGTAATTGAATACAGAATTTGCTTCAGTTAAGGTCGGTACCTTTTCTTTAATATAAGATGCTTTAACTATCTGTCCATTTTTTTTAAATGTTGCTGATAAAACCCAATACGGAACTGGAATATGTTCCTTAATTTCTATTTCCTTGCGTACTACAAAAGCAAGTGTCGGTCCTTGTACTCTTCCAATTGATATATTACGGAACCTGTCTTTGCTCTCGGCTCTAAAAGAATATAACAAGGCCCGAGATAGGTTAACTCCATATAGGAAATCGATAACATGTCGACATCTACCAGCTTCAGCTAATCTTCTGTCAGGAGATAATAAGTTATCAAAAGAACTTCTAATCTCCTCTTCTGTAAGTGTGGAAAATTTAGCTCTAAAGCATTTGTCATATTTTCGCTTACATGCATATTCCAGAATATTGAAACCAATTACCTCGCCTTCCTGATCGTAATCACAAGCATGGATAAAATTAGTTGCACCCTCTGATATTTCTGATATTGTCTTTATCAGAAGTCTTAATTTTTTCAATTGTCTACGTTTAGAATAAACCGGAACCCAGTCTATATCAAATGTCGGGTAAATATTGAAACCCTTTGTAATATCTACCAAACCATACAAATGACCAATTGCTGAACAGATAATATAGTGTTGACCTCTGTCAGAAAAAGCCTCCAGAAATTTGATCCCGTCCAAAAAAACAATTCTTACATTATCTTTTCCTAATGCTCGTGCTATTCTTGTTGCTGAATCAAATTTTTCACAAATTACGAGTGTAAAAGGTTTGCTAATCCTGCTCGCAATCAAATTGATGGTACCCTACATGAATTTTAGACAGGATCAATCTTGACATCCCGCTTCTCTCTGCCAATTATTAGTTTGATGGGATTTAATCATATTTGATTATATCATTTTATTTAGGTTGTAAAGTAGGATGCTATTGAATACAGTGAATATATCACTTCATTCATGTCAAAATCCAAAACAGTTGCTGCTCGAGGCTCTTACTCTAAAAAGGGATCAAAATATGCCCTTCCTAGGACTTTGCCTTCTTTTAGAGCAGTTAGAACTTCGTTCACCTCATTTAATCTGTGTTTCGAATTAGCCACCCCTTTTAATCTGCCTGAACTCGCAAGATCTACAAGTAATTGTAATTCTTCTTTTGAACCTACACTTGAGCCTACCACAGATGCTTCCTTAAAGGTCATTCTTTTTGGATTCATGAGTACCGGCTCTCTACCGATCCCAACTAGGATCAATCTGCCTGTATTTGCAAGAATTTTTGTAGAGTTCTCTATGCTCTCATTATTCACTACAAAGTCAAAAACCGCATTGACACCTTTGCCCCCAGTTATCCTTTTGATACCATCGGTTAGTTTTTCCTTTGTTAAATTTACAGCTGCGTCCGCTCCAAAGCTCTGTTGAGCCATTTGCAATTTATCCTCAGTCCTCCCAACCGCAATTGCAGTGGTCGCTCCGCATAATTTTGCTATCTGCAAAATATACATCCCAACCCCACCTGTTCCATAAACTGCAATTATGTCACCAAGGTTAATTTTGCCAGCCGACTTTACTGCATGCATGGCAGTAACGCCTGCGCAGCACAAAGTAGAGCCAAATTCATAAGGTAAATCAGATGGGAGTCTTACTAACCTTTTGTAATTCACCTTCATATATTGAGCATATCCACCATCGGCAGAGAAACCATACATAGGTAAAGAATTGATATTTTTGCAGACATTCGTATTGCCTGTAAGGCAAAAATTGCAATCACCACAAGGCGTTACAAAATGAACAATGGCTCTATCGCCCTTCTTTATATTCTCTACATTTTCTCCAAGCTGTTCTATATCACCTGCTATCTCATGTCCTAATACAACAGGACCATTAACAGGTATGACGCCCGAAACAACGTGTACGTCACTATGGCACACAGAAGCAGCTCGAATTTTCAGCAGTATTTCATCTGGGTCTATCCTTGGTAAAGGATTGTCTTCAACTTTAACGGGGTCTCCGACCCTATAAAATCTGGCAACGTTGGGCATAGCTATGATTTGTGAAATAATGGGCTATATATTTTTGAGAAGATCATTTCCAAACATCACATTATGTGGTTGCCGCAATAATTTCAGCTCACCTCTTCTCACCTTTGAATATTTGAGATCTAGTATGAAATTCCTTGTGATGCACTTCCAGAAAATGTAGTTTGTAGGTCGAGCTTT
>JAATVT010000135.1 GCA_014523685.1 Nitrososphaerales archaeon TH5893 | reverse complement strand
TACATAGTTGATTTATGGCCATCAAAAGAAGAAGAAATTCCAAATGATCACGACAAAGTACTTGATAGGAAAAATGATATTACATATCAAAACAAGACAGATTATGACCAAAAGGTGGCTGTTTTTGTAAGTGATTACATAGACCTTGTAGAAAAGATTGGAGATATAGCCGTAGAAGCAATAGATTCAATAAATGACGAAGATAAGAAAAAGACTCTGACTGACAGCTTTGACGCCCTACTAGTCCACGATGCAAAGAGTAAACAACGAGATGGAAATCCTAGGAAATATCAGGATTTGATAAAAGGTCGATTCGATTTAGATACTGCTTTTCAACTAGAGAGGACAGACGATCCAGACACTATTTCAAATAAATGGTTTGACCTCTCTAAAACTACAATTAGAAAATTAATCGATGATGGGAGAGTCCAAACACTAAAGAATCTATATAAAAAGGAAGAAAAGGAAGAAAAGAAGAATGGTAAAAATCATGCGCAGCAACAATTGAGAAAGTTTATTGACACAGTGGAGAAAAGCAGAATAGATGGTGAAATAGAATCACATCACGCAGATTTTCTTATTGAGTTAGCCCAAAGGTATAGAATAAAATAATAGTCTTATGTTTGATAACATCGTATTTAATATTAATATACCAGGATTATGGAGGTATAGGAGCTCGAAACACAGGTCTTTAGTACAACAGAATTGGTTACGATATATGTCTTGAAAAAAAATATCCCGCTCAAATAGAAATAAAACCACAAGAATGGTGATGACGTGCTACATCCTAATTTGGTATATAGCTTATATGACTTGCACCTAAAACACTTGACACCAATATCATTAACATTTCAATAAGCGTGAGGATAGAGATAAATAGATTCTCTGCATTGCTTACAAATATTACAAGAACTAAGTCCTATTCGTGAGGAATTCAAGTCTCAAATTCGCTGCTTATGTATAGAACACCTATTTTCCTATTATCTCAAAGAAGTGAAGTGCGTTTATTTCTTGATACCTCACTTTCGGAAGTGAATAGTGAAATCTACTTTACCGCAAAAGAGAACTATAAGTAACCAACAGAAAATAAAGAATATGGGGAATTCCTAATATTGCTTTATTCTTTCCTTACCAATACGTAATGAGGTATATTGGATATAGTTGCTGGATATGATGTTTGATAATCCCATCCCTGAGCTAGCAGCCTTCTAGCATCTTCAACATCTGTAATTGCAGCTACATCTACAACTCTTCTTCTCCTAAAGATAGGCCTATTAGCAGTACTCGTATTGACATGGCTATCGTTGTGATTGAGCGGTTGCTGCTGTGTCGACACATCATTTAAGTATCTATGTTTGTGCTCTGAACCATTTTCATCTATTAGTTTCCATATACCTTTTCCAGTTGAAGAATTTTCTCCAATTTTCTCAAAACCTATTGGCTGGTTTGGAAATCCTGCAGCCTTGCACTTGAAACATTCTTGCATCTTTTTTTGATCTTGTTGTTGCGGTTTAGATGCTTCCGCCTGTGGTACAACTGTTGACATTTCAAAATAGCCCTCACAAGATTTGCTAATAATATGCAACGTACCTAGACGGGAGGGGGTGTGCCTGGTATAGAAGGTTTAAATTCAAAGTGCACTCAAAGCTTTTTTTCGAGTTTTCTAGGACCACACATTGGACCTAATAAAGTGACAAGTTTGGAGTGGTGCCAGTGGTTTGTGAACCAAATTTGACATAATTTTAGGCCCCAAAACTTAGGCTGCAATTATTATAGAGTAATGTGATTGTCTCTGCGGGTTTCTAAAGTCTGAAATCTGTAATAATTGGCAATAAAAAAGAGAAAATAAAAAAATTTACTGCATCATCCCATTCATCATACCAGCAGTACTATTCTGACCATTACCCATCATATCTTGCATGTGTTGCATCATTTCTTCACTCATCGTTGGAAAGCATATTTGAAAATTCATGGCTTGTTGCATTCCACTTTCAGACATATTCTGCATCCCCATTTCTCCACCAGACATCATCATCTGTTGGCTCATCATTTCCTTCATCATTTGTTGTGTCGCATTGCCATCACCTTTCATCCCGCTAGCGCCAAACATACCAGTCAGTGATCCAAGCAACTGGCCTGGGGTAGTGCACATCGTTGGCATAACCACAACACCCATGTTAAATGGCATGGACATATTGCCATTCCCCATCATCATAGTTCCATCAGTCATATTGGTGCCACCCATGATCTTATTCATCATATCCATAGGGGATTGAGCGACTGCCTGTTGGTGTTTTGGTGACTCTATACCTATCCACATCATGCTAGCAATTGCAAGCACCAAAATAACAAATACACTACTTTCCTTCTTGTTATAATATCTCATGATGGGAAAAAACCTTCTGTGATACTTAAGATGATCGTATATCGCTCATAGTAATCAACATTCAGATGTATTTCTCGATATAGCCAACCTCATTTGCACTCGCATTCCATCGGTTTTAGGTTTTTATTTATAGAACATAGGATGATAACAAAGTGATAAAATCTTCATTCCGCCAGTAAATAAATATGGAGATTTAACACCTATGTCAACTGCAATGAAGTCAAAATTGCATTTTAGATACAGTATGGTAATACTTCCAATCTTTGTAATCATTAGCCATATCATCTTAGGATTTCCCCTAGGTATTTTTGGACAAACAAATACAGACCCAACCTATTCTTATGTTACAAAATGGGGTTCCTTTGGCGAAGGTGATGGACAATTTGATGGACAAAATGATGTTGATTTTTATGATGGGAAGGTTTTTGTTGCAGACTATGCCAATCACAGAGTCCAAATCTTTGATCCACATGGTAAATTCATAGCAAAATTTGGTGAGGGAGGTGAAAGTGATGGACAATTTCACAAGGCATCTGCTTTATCTATGGATTCTGAGGGAAATCTCTACATAGCCGATCAATTCAACTTTAGAATTCAAAAGTTTACAAATGACGGCACTTTCATAACCAAATGGGGCTCTGAGGGTGTAGGTGACGGACAATTTTTGCATCCTCATGTTCCTGCTAATGATGCAGAGGGAAAATTGTTTGTAACAGATAGAGATCTCGCAAATGTTCAGGTATTTACTAATGATGGTGAATTTATTATGAAGTGGGGCTCTGAAGGCGAAGGTGACGGACAATTATCAAAACCAGAAAGTTCCATCGTTGATTCACAAGGGAATGTATACGTCGCAGATTATGGTAACAATAGGATCCAGAAATTTACAAATGATGGTAAACTTATTACCAAATGGGGAGATAAGGGAACCGCTGACGGGCAGTTCCAGGGCCCTTCTGGACTTTCGATAGATGCCAACGACAACATATACGTCACTGATAAAAATAATAACAGAATTCAGGTATTTACAAGTGATGGACAATTCATAACAAAATTTGGTGAGCCTGGTTCTGGTAACGGACAGTTAATTGACCCTGAAGGAGTCGGTGTGGATAAAGAGAGCGGAGCAGTATATGTCGCAGATACTGGAAATAATCGGATACAACTTTTTGAGCACCAATCATAAAATACCATTAAAACATCCTGTATGTTGATATCTATTACGTTGGATATAAGAAAGCCTATACTATATCCAATCCAGACAAGTGGGCATCTGAATTCCCTTTTAGTATCTGCTAACTAACTATTTCCAGAAGTCAGATATACCCGATGTGCGCAGTGTTTTAAGGTAATAGAGGATAAACGTATGTAATAAGTTTCCAAAGGGGATACAAAAGCATACCATGAGAAGAGCTGCCTAACGACCTCGTGTCCGTATCTGATCCTCTGTCACGACTCGTTAATCTTTTGTAATGTCATCTATTCTTAAATAGATCACACCTTCCTATATCAGCAATGAAATCCGTTCAAATTAATGAGTACGGAGGCAGTGAAATTATCAAGGTTAATCAAAGCTCATCTGAACCAACTGTATCTACTGGAAAAGTTTTAGTCACAATAAAAGCAGCTGGTGTAAATCCAGCAGATTGGAAAATCCGCGAAGGGTACTTCCAGCAGATGGCCCCGCTTCAATTCCCATCAACCTTGGGGATGGATTTTTCTGGAGTTATTAAACAGGTTGGAGTAGGTGTTTCTTCTTCAGATTTTAAGCAAGGAGATGAGGTATACGGACAGGCTGGCGTGATAAATGGTGGGTCAGGGGCATTCGCAGAAATGGCTTTGGCGAAGATAGAAAATATTGCTCACAAACCAAAGCGAATAAGCCATAACGAAGCAGCAGCATTACCACTTGTAGGTGTCGCTGCTTGGTGGGCACTTAAAGATGATATTGGATTATCAGAAGGTCAAAAAATTCTTATTCATGGCGGCGCAGGAGGCATAGGATCAATCGCTATTCAGATTGCCAAGAACTTGGGAGCGTACGTAGCGACAACAGTAAGTACTAATGACAAGCAGTTTGTCCAAGATCTGGGCGCCGACATAGTAATTGACTACATGAACCAGACTTTTGAAGATCTGCTGCATGATTATGATGCAGTATTCGATACAGTAGGTGGCGATACGTACAGAAGATCTTTCAAAGTCCCAAGGAAAGGTGGCATAATTGTTTCCATGCTAGAGCAACCAGATTCAGAACTAATGAACCAATATGGTATCAGAGCAGTATTTCGATTTGCACAAGCAAATAGAGAGCGGTTGACAAGATTGGCACAATGGATAGATGAAAATAATAATATAAGAATAAATGTAGAGAGGACGTTTTCACTGGAACAAGCGGGTGATGCACTAGATTACCAAAAGGATGTACATCCGAGAGGCAAAGTGGTTTTGGTAATTTAACATATGTAACCGGTTTCTTTTCGACCTTCAAGTCAGGTTTCGTTGTAGCAAGCTCTGAATATACCTGTTTTTTAAGTTCTCCATTTTCCAATGTTATCGTATTTATCGTCTCACATTTCTCATACTTGGCACTTCTAATAGCTCCCTTTTATGCACTAACTAGAATCCAAATATCACAAGGTACGTAATAGCTCCAACAATCACCGCAATAAATAGAAGGGCTATCTTTATTTGCATTCTTATTCTTACCATGTCAGTCTAAAACCATATTCTCAAATTAAAGAAAAATAAATAGATTAATTAAAGCATCCGATCGCTTATATTTATTTCTTGTTGAGAAATGGATGACTATACTTGTTTCTTAAGTTCTCCATTTTCCAATGTTATCGTATTTATCGTCTCACATCTTTCGCACTGGGCACCAAAGTCAGTTATATTCCAAAATGCGTGGGGAGTAAGATAATTTAATTCACCGCATTTCTTACACGAATATACGACCATAGAAGATATATTCATATTGTACTATATCAAGGACGATAACGCTAGTGAGCCACCCGTTTCCGCTACTCACATATATTGGTCACGCCCAATATATGATGGATAATAGAGGATAGACGTATGTTATAAGTTTCCTAAGGGAAACAAAAGCATACCAGGGTTGACTATTTGTTCCCTTCAATGATTCCTCTATTACACCCCAACTTAATTGTATATACTAATTTTTTAATTGGATGTCACTGATGCAACAAAATATTACGATCTACAAAAATACTGAAGAAAAGACTTAAATCATCGCATTAGCTATTGGCTACTTGAATAAAGCAATGAAAGCAGCAGTTTTAACAATGGTCTCTTTGATAACACTGACGGCGGTTTTTTTGCTTACGGGGAACAACATTGACAGAAGCGTTATTGCTCAAGGAGAAAAACTCATTTACCCTCCAGAAACAGCAGAACAGTTTGCAGATGTTATAGAAGGCAATGACACGGCTATAATACTAAACGATACGAACATAGGAGATGTAAATAATACAGTGCTGGACAGTGTTGATGTTAACATTGGAGAAGATTGTATGAATATACCAAATTCTACAGTGCTTTATTGTCCTTAACCTGACATAATTCTCCAATATTTTATTTGGCTTAGTCTAGGATTCTAAATGACATTGTCGTATTTATCTCTGTTTACATTTCAAAATCATTAAAGGTTTTTTGTCACATCATAATACTCAGTGTCAATGCGACGGGGATCTCCGTATTCATCATGGCGGCGCACCCAGAATTGAGGGAAGGCATGACCAATCTCATCTCGGCCCTTGGGAACGAGGTCAAGGTAGTTGTATGCCGCATTTAACATATCAATGCCACGCGCATAAGCTGAATAGGTGTGAAACACGTGACCAGCAGAGTCTTTGTAAAATACGCTCATTCCTTCCCTCTCTGACATCCAGGCTTGGTCAGTATAGTTGTAGGAATCTTCCTTCTTGGTTAACTGATCCTGTGTGAAAGACACGTGATAGTCGAAATTGAAATCTGTATCGAAAGAAGAAACCCACTTGAAATCCCAGCCCATCCGCTTTTGATATGCCGCCAACTTGCTGTATGACGCATGAGAAACAGCGATCATGGTCACATCTCTCCGGTTCAAATGCACAATTATTCCATTGAAATTGTCTGCCCAAAAGGAACAACTTGGACATCCTGCGTTCCAACTTGGATCAAACATGAAGTGATAGACTAATAGTTGGCTTCTTCCGTCAAAAAGTTCTGACAGCGTTTGTTTCCCATTCTTTCCTTCAAAGACATACTCCTTATTGACGGCTACCCACGGCAGATCGCGTTGTTGTTGGCTAAGTTGATCACGCAAAGCAGTGAACTCTTTTTCCTTCTTGAGCAGCTCCTTGCGAGCATTGACCCATTCTTCCTCGGAAACGATCTTGTGATCATTTAAGGGGTCAGTCATTATTTTCTCCCTCTAATTATACTATTTAGGGTCCTAAATAGCATGCTAAATCCATTCTGAAGAAAATTATTTGGACTGCAATTTTAGCTCTGTATTACTGCTATTACTGCTTTTTAAGGAATATGTTTTTTAAGGGCATAACTTTCTTTGAATCTTTGGATTAATAATGAAGACATGACAATAGAACCAGTAGATTACAAATCACTACATAAATAGATTTGGACTATATATCGCGCAAGTATTGTCCTTTAATTTTCCCATCTTTCGTTGTTACCACGTTCACCGCCCTGCAGCTAGCAGTACAAGTGACGTCGAAGTCAGTAACATCACCGTAAGAGTCGGGGAGATAGAGTTGATCTCCGCATTTCTTGCAGAGTATAAAGGTCATTAAATAAATATTCAGATCGGACTATAAGATTTTTGTTCTTTTCCAGACTTCAATCAGAAACTACACCTGCTTTCTAAGTTCTCCATTTTCCAGAGTTATTGTATTTAGCGTATTGCAATTCGTACACTTGACGCCAAGGTCAGTTATATTCCAAAATGTCTTGGAAGTATAATAGTCAAGTTCTCCGCATTTCTTGCACGTTATTAGGACCATATATGAAATATTCAGAAACATTAGCATTAATGAATTATCATGCTTTACTTCCAATGCCATTCTGTACTTTCATAATTTCCACTGTCGTCTGCCCCACCCTTAAATATAGGGTATCAAAACGGACAAGCTCGATTTGGTGCAAGAGCAAATTGAGGCAGTGAATAAAAAACTTGGGCTAGAATAACTTGCCAGGTTATTTACTTAGCCTTCTCATTAGTCTCCCATAAGGCAAAAGCGTTGTTTTCTGTATCAACACAAAGCACAAAGTAACCCATTCCAGGTACAGCATGTTTAGGAGCGATTACTTTACCCCCAAGCTTCTCCACTTTAGAGGAGTATTCATCGACCGACTTTACTCCGATATAATTAGTTACCCGATGTTCTGGCATTTGTCTTTTCATTATTCCTCCACCTAATGCTTTGTTTCCTTTATCATCTGTTGTTGTGATTATCCAATATTCTATTGGCTGAGCTGTAGCTGCAGAGGTTAGCCGACTATCATCTGTAACTGACAATTTTTCTATTTTCCATCCAAAGAGATCAGTATAGAATTTCTTTGACCTTTCGATATCATCTGCAGGCATTTCAAAATGAACTATTGTTGGCATATGTTATTAATCACCTCTAGATGATATAGAGCTTAGCTAAGCTGAGGTTGAGACTACGCCTTTATATTTATGCTATTTCAACCATAATTAAAATCTCCCCATATCTACTCACGCCAAAATTTTTTACATCTTATCGTATCTTAATATTCAAGATATTTTTTCATGCACTATTGGCAATATCCAACACCTTTCAAATAATGTGTTGTACGATTGCTCTACACCATCTTCAACTCCGTCTACGTGTGACATTTCGGTAGTTCTCCTCCCAAGGAACAGGATTTTTTAAGCCATGCATATGACGTATGTAAAATACCGTTTGCTTTTTTCATAAGATTAGTTTATCAAAGTGTAATTATTTAAGACGTACGCTCAAGAACCTGTGAAAAAGATATTGTTAACATTATTTTTATATTCATGACATTTGTCATCCGTCCCTTTAAAATCGACGTTCGAATTGATCTTTTTTATTGTGAGTACATGACATTAATTCAAAATCTATCTTTTGAGATACTGAATCAATTCCGTTTTACTGTCTTAACAAATAGACTCTTTATTTACAGGGGAAGCATGTGCCGAGATTGTTGTGATCGGAAGCGATTCGGAGGTATACGATAAGATCCTCGATATAAAAATAGAAAAGCAAGGGAGTTAGTAGTAACAATGACATTGCAGCAACCTTCAGGTAAAAAAATTCCTGTTTCTGCATGGAGAGTAGTCATAATTCTGAGTTCCGTGGCAACAATGGTTATGTATGCTGAGACCATGCTAGTACCAGCTATCCCTGACCTTATCAATGATTTTAATATATCATATAGCACATCATCTTGGATACTTACCACATATCTAATTACGGGTGCTGTTATGACTCCAATTGCTGGTAAGTTATCGGATATTTATGGTAAAAAGAAGATTTTATTTATAATAATGATATTCTACACTACTGGAGTTTCCATTGCAGGATTTTCAACAAATATAGACTTTATGCTAATTGCAAGAGGGTTTCAAGGAGTTGGATTGTCAATGTTTCCAATTGCATTTAGTATTGTAAGAGCCCAATTTCCTAGAGAAAAAATTGCTATTGGTCAAGGAATAATCACTTCTATGTACGGGGGTGGTGCAGTTATAGGTCTATCGATTGGTGGAACCATAATCCAACACTATAGCTGGCATGCCACATTTTTTACAATAATACCAATTGCGATAGCACTTCTATTCTTAATCCGGCGTTTTATTCCAGCAGATAAGGAAGAAGTAGAACAAACAAGAATGCTACAACTACAAGAACAAAAAATACATCAGCAACAACGCCAACAAGGAACAGAACCAGAAGAAGGAAGAAGCAATTCTGAACCAATAAAAGAAAAGACAACAATAACAAAAAACCGAAAATCTACTACTAGCAATACAAAAATAGATATTAAAGGCGCAATAACACTTGCAGTTGCTATAACATCATTTCTACTAGTGCTTACTTACTTAGAAACAGGAAGTGGTGGTAATAATAATAATAATAACAATTCCATTGATAGTAGTTCGACAATTCCAATCGCAAGTTTTCTTGCTGCAGGAATCATTTCATTAGCTCTTTTCATATTGATAGAAAAAAGATCAGCAGCGCCACTAGTTGACTTTGGCCTGATGTTGAACAAGAGAATACTTCTAGCCAATCTCATTATAATGATCGTCGGCTTTTCAATGTTTATTGTATTTCAGACAATACCTATACTAGTTCAAAATCCCCAACCAGTTGGATTTGGAGGAGATCCCATTAGTGCAGCAAAAGCACAGCTGCCCTTCGCTCTTATAATATTGGTATTTGGATCAGCATCAGGTCTGATAATCACCAAGTTAGGGTCCATGAAGACAATCATAATAGGTACTATAGTGGGCGCCATAGGGTTCTCCGCTCTTGAGATATTTCATTCAACTGAATTCTTAATATCGCTGAATCTTTCTATTCTTGCTATAGGCCTATCATTGTCTAGCGTAGGGGCTCAGAATGTGATCATATTATCTGTTCCAAGACAGAATAGTGGGATGTCACTAGGCATGACAACTTTTCTAAGGATTCTAGGGAGTTCTATAGCCCCAGCTCTAGCCGGAATGTTAATGCAACAATATCAGTATACAGTTACTATAGGAGGAACGACGCAGTCCTTTCCATCGTCTGAAGCGTATGACCTTATATTTCTCACTGCTGCCATATTGTCTTTGATAGCCATAGCTTTGGCGGTGGTGTTATTCAGGACTAGACCACCTAAATGCCAAAATCATTTACCGGGGGAGGAAGGAGGAATGGATACGGTAATAACCGAAGAAATAAAGAAGCAGATCCTCTCGTGGCCAGGTGTTACATCTAACCCATATCAATTTGGCGGTGTTGAGTTTCGTGTCAATAAAAGAGATATGGGTCACATACATGGTGAAAAGCTTGCCGATCTGCCATTTCCAATTAAACTCCGAAAGGAAATCATAACTTCAGGGAAAGCATTACCTCATATTATCTACCCAGAATCTATGTGGGTAAGTTATATTATTCATAGTGAAGAGGATATCCCTAAGATTATAGATCTCTTTCGATTGCAATACGAACGACTAAAAAATAAACCCACGATAATATCTCCAAGATGAAATTTATTATGCTGATATTGATAAGTAATAAATTTGCCAAGATTTAACATTAAGTAATTTGATTCCAACACAGATCACTCATTTTAGAAGATTAGAGAAGTATAGATTGGAACAATAAGCTTTATTACATAAGAGAAACTGCACTTGTTCAGTTACTCAAGTCTTAAATAACATAATTTCGATCTTAACATATGAGCAATAGAAAAGACAATAATAATTTTCATAATATTTATGATAATAAAACATTGGAAAATATGAAACGTTACTATAGGATAGATACTGACGACGAACTAGTGAAATATATTAAAAGAAATAATCTTGTAGAACCTGACAAACGTGATATTATGTATACTCAAAAAGTCAAATAAGAAATAATAACTTCATATCATGAGCCTGTATTATTGGTAAATTAAATTGAAATGTTTGAATAGTTTTTTCTCCTATTGTTCGCATCTCTGGAGCCTTAAGTGGGGCGGTAAGAAAACCTATGTCATATAACTTATCATCCTTAGTGCAACCATCACTAAATGAATAAGAAATCCATGATTACTTAAATCAAGTAATAAAAGCAATTAAGCCTACGAAATCAGTAGACTTAACACCCTTTTTTGGTCCCTTTTGTCACGAATACTTGAGAACATTAAGACAAAATTGGTTATGATGTGATATGCCTCAGAGTTCAAAAAGTTTTGAAGCAATGACAGGCCAGAGGAATATGATCTCTTAGACTTTATGCTATTTCTGGCGATACTGTCCAGGAAGTTTTTAACCTTGGGTAAAAGTTCTATCCTATTCCTGTTAATCTTCCTTTTCCTTGCATCAAGCGCAGCCTCTAATTCAGTAAATGGTTCTGCTAATTAACCCAACCTAATTAAATTAACTTTATCGGATAGTTTAAAAGCAATTAAACTACGTCTATATGTCACAACATGTGTGCGCATCACGAGAAGGAGGCCCAAGGCGGATATGGTAACCTCACAGGTGTCGCATGGTCCATCCTCGTCATGGGTCTTTCTTTAGCCGCCGTAATAATCCTCTGGGTATGGTTCGGGCATGTTGGACCAACATTTTCTGAAGACGTTTTGGCTAATCAGCAGAGGATATTAAGAGAGCACTTCGGTCTTCCAATTCAAGGAACGATTGATGATCCTGAGATTCTACAGACACCTCCCTCTCTTAGAGATGTAAGTCAGGGCCAACAGGCCACTACTACAAATAATGATAGTACCACAAGCTCAACTACTACCAATGCTACTGCTACCACTAACGATACTTCTCAGGAAAGTGGAGTCGAAGCAGGCGAAACCGCTGCGGGGACAACGATTACCATTCCAGCAGGAGCTTCAGTTCAAGGAAACCCCGATTATGAGCCAGATGATGCTAAAGTTCCATTAAATGAAAATATTGTGTGGAAGAATGAGGATTCCGTACCACATACATCAACGTCGGGTACTGGAGTTGAAGACCCTAACTCTGGTAAGATTTTTGATACGAGTATAATAAATGGCGGAGAAGAGTCATCCCCAGTGCAACTGACAGGTGTAAAGGAAGGAGATGAGATACCATATTATTGTCAAGTTCATCCATTTATGACATCCAAGTTGACTGTTGTCACATCAACCACAGACGATGGTGCAAATTCAAGTACGAATAATACTTCTGAATTGGAAACAAGTCAAGATATATCGATGAATACAAGTAGCATTGAAGGAAATACTACCTCTAATAACAGCCAACCTTTAGAATCCAGCGGTAATATTTCTAATCCATAGGGGCACCAACGAACATTTTTCAAAAATATTGGGCTATTGAATTTGATTCGATTCCTCAGTGCACTACTTATAGTGTTTTCCGATACCTTCGCACACAGAACTAAATGTTCTCATGAGGTTTTGATTGAGATTGGATGGATTAAAAAAGGTGGTGAGAAAGATGAAGACGCTACTACAAACAATTAATACCATAAGACAGTTAGTATCGCTAAATACAGCTCTCGCCAACCATTTGTTTGACCTTAATTTCTAAATAGTTTAAGTTCTTAGATTTCCTTTGGATATAAGGCCATTTTCAATCGAGAGAGGATTATGATTAATGTAGAACAGAAGGGATCTCTGCAAGACTCTCAGTAATAAAACTCGCATTCGGAGCCGGATATACTAACAGCATGACAGGTTACGTGGTCGATGTCATTGTCAGACATTATCCCTCTAGAAGCTAAATATTCTGTTCCCCTAGAAAAGGTCTCAGACGCAACAATATTATTGACTAAAATTTTATTAGAATAATGTCTATTTAGAGCATGTCAAGTTGTATCAGATGTAATTCACCTGTGACTGATTCTATAGAAGTTCAAATAGAACGACACGGTAAGATAAAGTTGGGCCATCTTAGCAATAAGGGTTGGATATGTGACGATTGTTCTGGCAGTAATGTCAACCAAAAGGAAATCAATTTGCCAGCAAAGGATACTGAACGGCAGCAACATGAGAGAATAGAGCCCGCAAAGGCATCTGACGTATCCCCCAACACCCCAAAGGCAGATGAAGCTAAAGTATAGACGCGATTCTCATGTGGCTTTCTTACATTCTGATTCCTAACTAGTTAGCAAAGTAAACTACTTCATATAGTCATTCAAAAAGATTATCAGATACAAGTGCATAAGAATATTTCATATTGGTTGATTGAAAAATGAACAGATTCAATGGAAGGTCTGCAGTCGAGGAATACATTTCTACTCATCCACTTTCATTTTCTACACCTGATTTGATATTAAAAAATTTTGTTATATGGTTGTGTGAACCTGTAGATGATCCCAATGGTAATGACGAGGAAAAGATACCAAGGGTAATACTCTACACCGAAGGAGGACAAAAACAGGATCTTGCTAGATCTGCTAACACCCCTGAAAGGGAAAAAGGCCAATTACAAGACCCTTTATTCAGGTCGAGTGATACCAGTTTAGAACTGTCAACATCTAAGCAAGATGCTAGATATTGTATCGAATGCGGATCGAGACTAAGATCTGATTCAAAATTCTGTACTAGATGCGGGACTAAACAAGAGAACGTTTAAGACTAGGATTAGAATTTATTTCATTGCTCGTTATCTTTAGATATTGTGATAGGTAAAGCACAAGAAATCAGCTAAACTGATCTTACTCTCACTGAGGCACGTACGCTCAGATCTTTTGTATGCTTGGCAATAATGGCTTCTGGGATGGTGACGCAAATTTGATATCGGCACATTAAAATCATAAGTATGATATATTACATTCGTGACCCAGAATGAAGAGGATTTAGAAGAAAAGAAATTGTTGGGTTCGGGTGGTTTTGCTTTTGCTAAACTGACAGAGGAAGAAGAGATCAAAGCTAATCTTGGAGTTCCACATCTATTCTTGGGGAATATAGGAAGATTAAGTGAAGATAGGTTTTCAAGATATTACTGTAAGGTATGCGCAAAGGAATTTGCTGATTCTCCTTTGATAAGTTATGAAAACCTAAACGAAGAATTACCAGGCGAGGGCATTATTATAAGCGAAGTAGGGGAATATAGATGCAGGGTGTGTAACAACATAATAGCTATTTATCGAAAATTCAAATGAAAAGTAGATAATTTATCTGCATATTCGATCTTATTCTAATAATTAAATTCATGCATATCCATTCGGCTTATTCTTTGTAAATCTCTTCACTATCATTCTTCGTTTCCATAATACGAATTTATCATAAGCCTGAAGCAGGATATTTATTTGAGGTATAAGGTGGAGAGCAACCGTTATACCACCAGTGCTTGATACCAGCCAAATTACGATTACTCTTTTATAGCCTGGTTGCATGACAATGATTAATATGAAATTACAACTGGGCGATTTTTGATTTTGAAAGATCCAAAAAGCGAACAAACTCAAGGATGTGAGATAGCCAACATTTGGGAAGTTTTAGGAAGACGGTGGACATTACTAATATTAAAGAATTTTTGCACAAAAGAAGTAATTCGATTCAATGAATTGAAAAGGTCATTGTCAGGAATAAGCAGTACAGTTTTGTCAGATAGACTATTGGATCTCGAACGTGAAGGGCTTCTATCTAAAAAAATTTATCCAGAAATACCTCCAAAAGTTGAATACCGTATGACGCCGCAAGCAAGGGAACTAGAATCCATCATCAATGAACTGAGAAAATGGGCGGATCGCTGGAAATCACCACAATTACAAAAGGCTTAGCATCAATAATGTCTGTCATCTGCAATAAATATTTTTTAAAAGTATATCCATAGAGAATTATTCTCTAAAGGATAGTATTCGAATCAATTCAAAAGCAATGACAATAAGAATCTAGCTCATTACCTTGACGATCATCGTCGCACATATTGAAATCGCTACTATAGAACTTTCTGTCAGACCTATCACAATTTCTAATTGACTATCTTTGCCTGGTACGTTGTGAAGTTCATTCTTTTCTACGTAAAAATTTTTTGATTCCAATATTGAGATAATACACAAGAATAAAGTGATTTCTCGAATAATTTGTTACGTGAGTACAGTCACGTAGGGGGGTACCAAAAATACTTCTCTCTATTGCTGTTCAATCCAGGACTATTTACATAAAGCTAAAAATGTACATCTTAGTCATATAATTTGAAAGGTATGCTGAGATATTCTATAATAGATGCTCCTTCGATCCTTGGACTACGACCAACTGGAGTAGAAGGTCTACCTGAAGCGTTGAAGAAGGCAGGTCTAATGGACAAATTAAATGCTATATACGCTGGTTGTGTTCAACCATTATTTCCGTATAATCCAAAACGTGATCCTACAACCCTAATCATGAATGCTGATGCGATCAAGGTGTATTCAATTCAACTTGCCGAAGTAGTTAATACTGAAATAGCTAAAATGAGTTTTCCCATAATATTAGGGGGTGATTGTAGTATTATTATAGGTGCTCTTTTAGGATTACGGCATAATGGTAGACATGGATTATTTTTCATAGACGGTCACTCCGATTTTTATCAGCCGCAAGCATCCATAACAGGAGAAGTTGCAGATATGGAATTGGCCGTCATATCTGGTAGAGGTCCAGAGATTCTCACAAACATAGACGGACTCAAACCGCTAGTTAGAGACGAGGATATTGTAGTATTTGGTTATCGTGATGCAGAACAATCCTCAAGTTATGGGAGTCAAGACGTAAAGGATACTAATATGCATGTCTTTGATCTACTAAGAGTAAGAGAGTTAAAAATAGGGAGAGCAGCTTCCATGGCGGTTACAAGGCTCATGAAAGACGAATTGAATGGATTCTGGATTCATCTTGATGCAGATGTCTTAGACGATAGTATAATGCCTGCTGTCGACTATAGGTTAGATGGTGGATTATGTTTATCTGAGCTGAGTGAACTCTTGAGGATCATAATTTCATCCAATCGTGCATTAGGAATGAGCATTACCATCTTCAACCCCAATTTGGATTTAGATGGTACTATTGCAAAGAACTTTGTCTCTAGTATAGTTGTTGGTTTGCAGGGGTCTAAACTTGTATAAACAAACAGTAATTTTGGCTACCGGACAACTGGGATCGCATCTTCACCACTCACGACCGACGCCTATCGTTGAGTTTCCTGAGGCTCCGCTCCAGCACCTTAGAACGGAAGCCAGTTAATATCTTCTTTTCCATAGGTCAACTTGGAACTCAAATCCTCTTAACAGCGGAGGTTTTTTTGTGAAGGTACGAAATGGATATGTTCTTTTATTTTAGTATCGTTAAAGAAATATGTTCAATGAAGTTCGAAAATGAGCATACTCTTAAATTTATGAAGCGATATGAGGAAAAGGAATTTCATTCTAAGTATAAAAGAGCCATTAGGAAAATAAAACGCCAGTTTGGCAGAAAATATCCTATGATAATCCATGGTAAGAATGTAATATCGTCAAGGTTTTTTGTACATACATCTCCTATAGATACTCGAATAACTTTAGGCTATTTTCCAAGTGGTAACGCCGCTCATGCACAATCAGCTATATTGGCTGCCAAAAAATCATTTGAAAAATGGAGCAGAACAGAGTATGATTATCGTGTGCAAATTTGCAAAACTGCTGCAAAAATGATTTCCGAAAGAAAGTTTGAATTGGCAGCATGGATTTCGTATGAAAATGGCAAGAACAGATATGAAGCCATCGCTGATATTGACGAAGCTGTAGATTTTATTAAGTATTATTCAGAAGAAATGGTACGTAATAACGGCTTTACGAATAAAATGAAAAGTGCACAAGGAAATGAAAGAAGCAAAAGTGTGATGAAGCCCTATGGTGTCTGGGGCGTAATAGCTCCTTTTAATTTTCCAGCAGCGATCTTGATAGGGATGAGCATTGGTGCTCTGATTACAGGGAATACAGTTGTCTTAAAGCCTGCGAGTGATACTCCAATTATTGGATACCTATTCACAGAAATTATGAAGAAAGCCAGATTACCTTCAGGAGTACTAAATTTTATAACAGGCTCTGGAGATATAATCGGAAAAACTATAGTTGAGAGTCAAGATATTGCTGGAATTGTTTTTACTGGTTCAAAGGAAGTAGGATACAAAATGATTAAGAAACTCAGTAAACTAAATCCAAGACCAATCATAGCAGAAATGGGCGGTAAGAATCCGGTGATAGTAACTAAAAATGCTGATATTAATAGAGCTGTAGAAGGAATTGTAAAATCAGCTTTTGGTTATTCGGGACAAAAATGTAGCGCGTGTTCACGTCTATATATATCGAAAGAAGTCAAAAATGTCTTTGTCGATAAGCTGATTCAGAGGACTAAAGAGTTGTCCATTGGAAACCCACTTGAACAAACCGTCTTTATGGGTCCACTCATTAACCACAAAGCTTATGAAAAATACCAAAGATTAATTAAAGTTGCATCTAGAGACGGCAGGATACTGGCAGGGGGCAAAGTTAAGAAGAATGAAGATCTTAAATATGGCTATTATGTGGAACCAACAATTGTTGATTGTTTGCCAAAAGACCACCCCTTCTTTAAAGAAGAACTATTCGTTCCCATTCTATGTATAGCACAATATAATCAATTCGATGAAGCACTCACTTTGAGTAATGATTCAGTGTACGGATTGACGGCTGGACTTTATAGTAATAATAAAGAAGAGATTAAGAGATTTCTTGAAGATATTGAAGCCGGAGTGGCATATGTCAACAGATCTAGCGCTACGACAGGAGCTATGGTTGGCTCTCAACCATTTGGCGGCTGGAAGGCATCTGGAACGACACAAAAAGGAACCGGAGGGCTATATTATTTGACGCAATTTCTGC
>JAATVT010000018.1 GCA_014523685.1 Nitrososphaerales archaeon TH5893 | reverse complement strand
TTATCTAGAACTAATTTCTGTTCAAATCGCAGAATATCATTATCGAATTCGTGCTGACACATTACGCAAGAAAACTTTTGCATTTGTAACCAAATTTCTTGTAAAAAGAAGGCTTTAAGAGTTATGGAAAATCTTTCCTCTACAATATGAAAACTAATTATAACGATGGAGATTTCTCGTTTATTAAATAAAACTAGAATGTCTATAACCTTGGTAGGATTGAATACGGTTTGTGATGTTAATGATTGGATGTGTAGTCTAGGAAATCTCTGCAGGGTTTATAATAACCTCAAAAACAGGACCTTAAAGCAAATAAGGCCAACCATTAACTATTTTCTCATCTAAAAGTCCTCCAAAATGAGAATAAATTTTGAACTTAACCCACCAAAGCTAGTAAGGTACGATCATTTTAACGCAAAGAATCTTTGGGAGGATATTCTGCAGTTCATAGAAAGAGCAAGAAATTTGGTTGGGTATGTCAATGGCATTCACTTAACAGATTCAGTACTTGGCATTCCTCGAGTATCAAGTTTAACGGCTGCTGGTTTCATTATAAAAAACATCCCTAATTATCCCCCTCTTAGCTGCAGTGTCAGGACTCGAGACAGGAACTTTACTTCAATCTGTCAATTTGTATATGATGCAATTCTCTTGCATGTTGAAAGTTTGCTTTTTTTGATGGGTGATGAACCGCCTAATGGTCTGAAGGGTTCGGGTCCGAAACCAAGCGATGTTATAAATATGTTAAGATCCGAAGGGTTCAACGATTCAATAAATTTAGATTTGACAGTACCCAGTATCATAAGTCGTCTGTCCCCAATTCATAAGAAAATCGATGCGAGACCCAGAGCTTTTGTCACTCAATCTATCTCATCGCTCTCAAATTTAGGTGATATTATAAGTATCGCAAGATCAAACAACATAAAGGTAGTGGCTTGCATCATGGTCCCTGCAGACAAGAATATGCTTTCAGCTAGGAAAATAGGTCTCGATTGGACAGAATATGAAAAAAACCCGATTGATTTTGTACGTGAAGCGGGCAAAGCTGCCGATGAGGTAACGCTAACTTCTCCTGGGAGCTTTAAGGTTGGGTTGGATTTTTTGAAGCAATTATGTTGAGTGCGCCTGGACCTTGATACCAAAAATAGCTTAACTTAAGATGTCAGAGATTCCTGTAATGAAAAGTAATCTTATCAGAGAGATTTGAAAGAGTCACATTGAGAGTATAGCTATAGTACCACTAGTTGACTAAGGATCAGAATCTATGTCTCATCTAACCTATGCGAAGTTATTATTTCTGTTTTCAATTCATCTAAAACCTCTCTTTGATATTTGTAAAGATTGTTGTCTTCTGTCAGTCTTGGCCTTCTGTAATCAACTTGAATTTCTCTCTTAACCTTGCCTGGTCTGTTTGTAAATACAATTACTCTGTCACCAAGGCAAACAGACTCTGAAATATTGTGAGTTACAAAAAGTATAGTTTTACGTGTTTTGGCCCAAATAAGTTGCAATTCTACCAGTAGTAAGTCTCTTGTCTGTGAATCAAGTGCCGCGAATGGTTCGTCCATTAATAATATTTCGGGGTCCATTACTAAAGCCCTAGCAAGAGATACCCTTTGCTTCATACCTCCTGACAATTGATATGTGTATGCTTCGGCGAATTTAGTCAGCTGCATCATCTCCAAATAGTGCATAGAAATTTGGTATCTTTTTTGCTTTTCGACACCTGCAATTTTCAACCCAAACTGTACGTTGTCGATGACTTTAAGCCATGGAAATAACGCGTTATCTTGAAAAACCATTATTCTATCTGGACCAGGTTCGGTGACGGGCCGACCATTGAGGATTACTTCTCCTTTTGTAGGTTTATCTAATCCAGCAATGATATTGAGTAAAGTAGTTTTTCCGCAACCAGAAGGCCCAACAAAACAGACAAACTGCCCTTCTTCAATATTGAGAGTGACATTTTCGACCGCTGCCATCATGCCATTTGGAGAGCCGTCTCCAGATAAGGAAGTTGTAGAAGATAATCCACTATGGACTTCAGATGAATGAGAAGAATGCGCACCAGGCGAAGTTTTGGGGGAGGAATTGCCTATGACCTTAAAATGCTTGGAAATGTCTCTGACCTCTAGTTTAGCCAAATTTAGTTCTTGTCATCTGAAAGGTCCTTCGAATATAAATTCTATAGTTATATCGGAGACTTTCACCATTGTTTGATCGATTTCTATAACTTGAGAATGTTAGCAAACCATAATTAATGAAATGAGATGGTGAAATCTGGTTCTGGAACACTAGTGTGAATTTCGTGTTTATCCCAATCAAAGGTGAGCTCAAATTTGATGGGCAAGATCAGATGATAGGTGAAGGCTAACACGGATATCTTAAGCAATTTTAGCAATCTCTTATCGATATAATTCACAAACTAAAGATATTGACTCACAAAATGCTGTCGATTTGCGGCAACAGCTCTTGTGTCTACACTTAAGCAAAATTCACAATTTTCATTATTGTGTTGTTAGACATAATCATCTTCATGATCTAAAATAGGCTACTATCTCATTGATTTTGGCTTCTGTCTTGAATGCCGTTTGATTGAGCCCTGACCGGGACGTCCTAAATCCCGCCTTGGATAGGCTTTCAATTATTGAGGTCAAAGCAGGGGGTCCAATTTTTAATTTAGAAGCAATCTCATCTGAAGTGAAATAATACGGGATATCATCATGCTCGCTAATGCAACTTGCAAATAATTTCTGAAGGTGCTTCTCTTTTCTTTTTTGGATCTTTTCTAAATTGTTCCCTTCCTTTTTTTTGCAACTATTCTGATTATCCTCTGACTTGTTATCCATATCCATGGTAGCTTTACCGGACGTTTCGTATGCTTGGATGCTTCCATCACATTGTAATGGAAGGGTCTTGGTCACCATCTCTCTAACAAAATCTTTATCGTATATTCTGCCTATCCATAGCCATCCCGCCGTGCTAAATTTTGCATAGCACAACTCACATGTCCCTCCCCCCGGCTGAACTACCGAGACAGCCCTGTTCCCACAATGAAAGCAATGTTGTAAATATCCTATGTTTGTAAAAACCTTGTTAGCCTGTTTCTTGCTTAGGACTACCTTAGCATAAAATCGAATATAATGCATGTTTGTATGAGCAAATAGTGGATAGATACTAATCCCTAATCTGGAAGATGTAAGTGCAATTAATGAAATCAAGAGTCTTAATGCTATTTCATTTGAGTAAGAATTGTTTAGTGGTAAGCCGTAATATTTTCTTAAACAAACTTCAGGATGTTTGCCGCACAAAACTGCTGTGTCAGTAGCAGTTATCGAAACAAGTCCTCCATCCTCCACTGATCTCATCATACAGTCTACATAATTCGCAGGGCTTCCAAATGGATCCAAATCAACAATTGTAAACCTCCTCCGTATCTTGTCTATTTTACCTTCTTGATCAGTACCGGATGAAGTTTTGCTTTTATTAGCCAAATCAAGTAAGAACTTGCAGACCTCATTGACAGAGAAATAGCATTTATCTTCAACACGATTAATAACCGATGATTTTCTAGCAACATCAATTGCAAGGGGATTGATGTCATTTAAATAAACCTGGTTGACCTCGGGCACTTCAACTGCAACCCTGAGTCCTCTGACACCTGTTCCACATAGCGAGTCAGCCATCGCAATATCGTTCATTTTATTTTTAGGATTGCGATTATGCCCAGAAATTGAATTAGATATAAAAGACCTATAGGCAATTATTGAAATATCTCGGTTAAGCTCGGCAGCAGAATTAAAGAATACTGGCTCTCGTTTTGTCGCGATGTTGCTATGAAGTGACATTGAGGGGACAAATATTTTTGTTCCGCCTTCTACAATTGTAGTCAACTCCGGGTAGGTTATCGATGCCGTCACCTGGTTCCTATTATATCTCTAAGAATATATTTATTATACAAGTCGGAAAATACAATCAAAAAAGGAAAGAAAAAGGTAACAACAGAGAAGCGTAAACGATATTAGTTACTTTTTCTTTATCACACAGAACTTTGTCCTCCTCGTATCCTAATTCATTACATTCCAATAATACCATAGTAGGGGGAGTCGACGAAGCTGGTCGAGGTTCTGTATTAGGTCCATTAGTCATCGCCGGGGTGAGCATCGAAAGAAAGAATCTTTCAAGGTTGCGTCGAGCAGGAGTTCGGGACTCTAAACTATTGTCAGCGAAAGCACGCTGTCAACTCTTTAGCCAGATCATTGACCTAGCAGAATACATATGTATTTTCAAAAGTGACTGCAATGAGGTCGATCATTACGTATTCTCAAAAATGCTGAACAAATTAGAGGCCAAGGCTATGGCAGCAGTCATCGATAATATTTATGCTATGAGGGTATATGTCGATGCGTGTGATGTCAACTCTACGAGGTATAAAGAGTGCATAGAATACGAGTTAGCTGTTGGACCAAAACCCAAAATCTTTTCGTCGCACCATTGCGACAGAACCAATACAGTTGTGTCAGCAGCGTCGATAATTGCGAAAGTAATTAGGGACCTGGAAATCCAGAAGATCCGTTTACAGCACAAAGAAATTGGTAGTGGGTATCCTTGTGACAGAAGAACCATGAGATTCATAGCAGAATGGATTTCAAACCATCATTCTGCGCCACCCTTTGCAAGAAAGTCCTGGAAGCCCATTAGGGCAATCCTAGAGAAACAAAGACAAAACATCCACCTTAGGGAAGTGATTAAAGAGAATGTTTCACTTACCATTACCAGGACTGTAGGTAGCATGAATTAGGGCATGGTCTTTATCGAATGGATCAAGATTGATTGTCTGATTGATATGAAAATTGGATTTCTTCAATTTTTCTGATTCCATTGCAACTACTGAATATGGACTCATTGTTACGTCTATGCTTCTTGTCTTTATTATAATCAGCATAATGCCTTTGTTTTTAAGGAACGCTTTACAATTCTTGATAGCAATATCGGTCTGATCAGACTGTGCAATATCACAATATACCAAATCAACATCACCAAAGACAGAAAAGTAAGAATCAGGTCTTCGAGCATCCTCAATTATTGGTATGACATTTTTTCGCCTAGACGCTACATTCTCAATTAGTTCTCTGGCCACTCTTACAGCTGGTTCTACCGCAAAGACGAGACCCTTGTTGCCTACTAAATCGGAGATATGACTGACCGTAGTACCTGTGGATGCACCAAGATATAGAATCTTATCGCTGGGATTTACAGGGAAATCCCGTAACCCCTTCTTTAAGGCGGCTGCGAGCTTGCTTCTAAAGGGATCCCAAATTCTGAATTCTTCGTCACCCGATTTTACCAACTTTTCTCCATACACATTCGAACCCTCCACTAAGTTGGGCGTGGCAAACTCTCTAATTCCATTAACCTTAATCTGTCTTATTTGCGAATGAAAACCTTCTACCACTTGAATAACTACTAAGTGATACTATTGGTGTTGGTTTTGAATCTTTTGCAAATTCATTAACTGAAAAATTGGAGTCGTACTATTGTGGTTCATCTCTTCTTATGCCGGATATTTATTGATTTATATTATTATTAAATCAAATCTTGAGCTCATATTTCATCGAATTCTTATTAGCTACGATTTACTTTCTCTCCGAAACTTTTTTTTCTTGTTCTTATTCATTTTACTAGGCCTTTCTCTCTTCCAATCTCTAAAGTGTTGAGGATTTTGTCCCTCACTTCGAAATTGGGTTTGCTCGCGCCCCTGTACTAATTCCCTGCGTTCTCCACGGAATTGCTGGTCCCGTTGCTGATACCGTTGATAATTCATTCGACCGGGTCTCCAAGGTCGTTCTTTTCTACTGTCCCCTCTTGAATCAAGATACGCTGCTTGTCGTCTCTTATGTTCTTGGAATTTTCTAACTCTCTTGTCCTCGGCTGGAGGTAATTTGTTTCTCTCTTGAATTTCAGTGATTCGTTTCTTTAGTTTCTCCGCAATAAGAGGATCCTTTCCAGCATGTCTGTACGCATCTATTCTAGCGGCGATTGCAACCTTCGCAGCTATTGCTCTGGCTATTTTTCCGCGCTGCCATTTCGGTGCCGCATGGACCGTAGGATGTTGGAAAAGCAAGCCATGCTTGGGAGGATCAGCACCAGTTTTTAAAGAACGAAAGAGTGCTTTTTCTGCACCTAGGATCTGAATGGTACTTGCTGGAAGCGTTGCGAGTCTCTGCAAACCACCAGCCATAGCGATCATTCTTGCACTTACCGAAGCTGTGAGCAACTCCTTGACGTTTGGGGCCACTATTTCCATTGATGTATCTACTATATTTGCCAAATCATCCCGTAGCTGAGACTGCTCGATAACTTGGTCTGCTAATCGCCTTACCATCTTAAAATTTTCGTCGGTTATGTCGCCGCCTTTGCTTCTACTGGCGCCACTCAAAATGATTTCGCCCTTTTTTTCCTGTATTCCAGCGTATTGTAACACCTGATTAGTAATTTTATCCCTGGTTCCGGCAGAACTAACAATCTTGGCATATGCTGTCAGGCTCTGTACCAAATGGTCAAGCTCAGGAAAATGAAGTCCATACCACTCCCGCATTCTGGCTGCCAAAATGTTTATTGTCTTATCCAATTCGTCAAGTGCATTAATGGCCTGAATTACATGAAGGTCAAGTTTTCCAGATGCCTCCTTTACACGCGAAGAGGATAAGCTAATAGCAAAATCACGGAGTTGTTGGACCGCATTAGCTTCATCAGACGAGAAACCATATTTTACTGCAAATGAAGCAGTATTCTTCCTAATTTCCTGTTGCTCCCCCACTGACATCATTTCAACATTTAGTCCACCATTCTTAAGTATCGAGTAGAGGCTGTTCTCATTAACCGCGATCCTCTCAAATTGCTTGAGTTCGTTTACGATATTCTTTATTTCTTGAGGCATCTGTTGTTGTTGTAAGAGACCGTATGCTTCGATCGGATTACTAAATTTTCTAGATAAGATAATATTTCCCTCACGATCAAAAACACAAATTCCTAGCTCAAGTAAAATAACTGAACCTTCTCTAGTCATTATTGGACTACATCTACTGAATAGATAGAGCCACTAAAAAACGTAGCATCATACTTGTTAATCACCCAACGAGGTAGTTGTTAACAAGACTAAAATGTGGAATAAATTCAGATAGGACTTCACTTGTCAAGCATTCAAAACGTTGAAATTTTTATGTTGGAGAGAATGGAATCAGTATCTAAATAGATTTCCCAACATGGTGGAGATTTAGATTATTTAGTTCTAATTAATCTACATGTTGCTATATCATGACTGATTGTGGATACGCGTATGCTGATTCATGGATTAACATGTACTCTTTCACAAACAACGGCAATAATAATGTCTATCGGGAAATAGCTGTGTTGACCTTAACCCTCTTAAGTTTGATTACTGATACCTCATTAAGCTGAAGTATCATCTCAAATAAGGATCTTTTTACATTAATTTCATTATCATTTGATATACGTAGAACCTCATGCAAAAGATCATGGAAGCTGATACCATTACACATGTTCCATAATGAGACTGCTGTATCATTAACTCTGTACGCCTCACCTTTGAAATTTATAAGCAATGGTGTTCCATCTATATCATTATCTACCTCACCTTGGCGTAGAATTATTGTGTCTTTTTCTATCTGTCTTGTGTTAGGAAACATGTTCTCACCAGACTACTATTGA
>JAATVT010000134.1 GCA_014523685.1 Nitrososphaerales archaeon TH5893 | reverse complement strand
CGGATCAACAGAAATCTATCGCGCTTTTTCATTCAAAATATGCTACCTATAACCAGTTTGTGAATTTCTGTGAATTTGAAAAAGTTTTGCCATTTATATTTTATGCAAGACCTGGCGATGGAAAAATCACCGCAAATTATAGATTGACCATCTAATATTTCCATATCCATCTTGATAACAGTCCTAGCAGGAGGAACTGGTTCAATCAAAATAATTAGGGGATTTGCGTCAGGGCCCGAAGGCGCAGAAATTAGAATTGTTTCAAATGTAGGCGATAACATTTGGTTGCACGGACTGTACGTTTGTCCTGATATCGACACTGTGTTGTATGGATTGGCAGGAATACTCTCCGAAAGAGGGTGGGGAATAAAAGGAGATACATTTTCATGTCTTGCTCAAATGGAAAAGCTAGGCGAGGAGATATGGTTCAAGTTGGGGGACAGGGACCTTGCAACACATTTACTTAGAACATCATTAAGAAGAAAGGGTAGAACTCTTACTGAAATTACCGACTGGATGAGAAAAAAATATTCAGTCTCTGAAAAGATATACCCTGCGACAGATAGTAACTTAGAGACCATTATAATAACAGAACAAGGACCTATGCATATCCAGGAATTCTGGGTAAAGCATCAAGGGAATCCAAGATTAACATCCATACAATACAATGGTGCAGAGGATGCAACCGCAAATCCTGAACTTATTGAATCATTGAAAAATTCAGACATGATAATACTTGCTCCTGCCAACCCAATAACTAGTATAACTCCCATATTAATGGTAAAGGAAATTAAAGAGCAATTAAAAATACTCCGCAACAAGGTTCTTGCAATTTCTCCACTGATTGGCGAACAAGCGATCAGCGGGCCCGCGATTGAATATATGAAAGCAATGAAATTAGTGAATTCGGCGTTGGGGGTTGCAAATTTTTATTCAGATATCGTCGGGAATTTTGTGATAGATTTACGTGATTCGCCGTTATCATCTAAAATAGGCCATTTAGATATGAATATATTTCAAACTGACATTATTATGAGGAACAGTTCTGATGAGAAGAGACTTTCGTCGTATATCATGGGTCTGAATATTTGAAAATATTTGCCATAGTACCCGTAAAGAGTTTTGAAAATGCAAAATCCAGATTCGGGTCGCTTCTCAGTACACACGAGAGAATAAGGTTATCTGGAATGTTACTCGAGAGGACAATTTGCACCCTAAAGAAGGTATCTAGCATTCAAGAGATTTTGCTTGTCTCAACCGATAGTAGGATCAGAGGGGTAGCTCGCAAGTATGGAGTTACATTTTTGAAAGAATTCAAGGAAGCTGGTGTCAATTCCGCCGTTAGCTTAGCCGATGAATTTTGTATTTCGGCTAGAGCTGATGCATCACTCGTTTTACCAATAGACCTACCGCTCATATTTCCAGAGGATATAGATATCATGTGCAAAACAGTGCCAGACAATGACAATTGCGTAATATTGTGTCCATCATACAAATTCGATGGCTCAAACGTGCTGCTCAGAAAACCTTGTAACATAATTCGCACATCATATGACGAAAATAGTTACCCTAAGCATGTCCTAGCAGGAATTAAAAATAATGTTAATACTAGAGTCTTATATCTCGATAGATTAATGATTGACATTGATACAGTTAATGATATTGAAAAAATGCTATCAATAAGTCAACCGAACGACCAAATAACCTGTTATCTGAGGACCATATTAGCAAGATAGTAACATTTGGTGAAGGGGCTGCCATATAATTCAGTGTTAATCTTTTAACTCATTTCCTACGAATGTTAATGCAATTCCTCAACTTCGGGACAAGAACTCCAAAACAATTCATTTTTCGATGGCATTAGGATTCTTTGCGTAGTAAGGAACATCTTACTTTCCTAGTCGATACTTTGATTGAAAATATCCTGCCAGATAGGAGAAGTAATATTCAAGTAGTCGGCAGAATGAAAAATAGCTATCTTGATTCTACCTTTGGGACGCGTTATGCATTTAATTGCAAAAGCCCTTCATTGGGATGTTTGCCGGATTAGGTGTGGGAGTTACTTCAGTTGTTTCAATAAGTCCACTATCCAATCCAAAAAGGAATAAATTTGGATAATTACTAGAAGAGTTATGGCAGATTCACAGTCTTTCGGGAGTGTTACCTATGAATGCATGCGATGCGGTACGGTGGTTTCTATAGAAGAATTATCCCGACTTCCTGAAATTAAGTGTATTTGTGGGTTTCGTGTATTTCGAAAATCACGTCAACCAGTCGTAAAACAGCTCAAGGCAATCTGACATTAAGGTAGTATAAACCGCTTTGGTACGAAATTCGAGGACAGAATTTATCAGTATAAACTTAGCACTTCATGATTTATCGTTAGTAAGGTACTCGAGCGGTTCTTATTGGAGCATTATTATAGTTGTCAAGTCTAACTATCTCGTGTAATCAAATGAAGATAAAATGCCCAGACTGCCCGGGACCAGCCGAACTTAGCGATGATTTCAATAGCGTAAAATGCTCCAAATGTTCACTAGACATGACATACGGTGAGTACGTGAGATACATAGCTTATAAGGATGCGAAATATAGGGATATCCTCAGCGACTACAAGCCATAGGGTTAAGAATTCCGCAACTCAACCATCACATAGTTATATGAGAGCCTGATTCCACACCCGTTCTGATTACTCCTTTTAATTTCGGCAAGTTTTTTAAACAGCAGTTCTAGGAAAGGGTGGGTATGTACAAAGATAAGATAAAGGTAAATAATCACACTTACTCCGTAGCGCTTAACGAGCAGACTCAAATGTACACTAGGAAATTGAGAGGCCTGTATCAACAAGGTTATAGCGACGTTGATAGCTTTGACGAAATTAGCTCCGAAATATCTAATACAGTTAACAACCTCCTAAAGCGTTCGGTGAGCCCTGAAGTTAGAGAGGAGGATATGGACGGGGTAATTCAACACCTGCTAAAGGGAGTAGACAAAGCAAAGAAAAATTTGGCATAATTAATTAAAGTTATACAACTGTATTTGAATCCGTGCATTCTTGTGGTAGTATGATTCTACAGTCATCCAAGATTTACGATTTCAAATAGTCCAGTGATCTGGCACATCATTATGAATTCGGACGTTGAATGTTCAAGTCTATATTCATTCATACATGATAATTGCAAAGGCTCAATAATAACGGTTGTCGATACTTCTTGTGCGCCAGTCCGCTATCAAGAAATGTGCCAATGTATTGTGTGGGTTGGAGTATGACCTATATAACGATGTTTATCAGTGTTCCTGTGGGTGGCTCCTAGATATTGTTTACAAGAATCGGCCTCCTTCCAGTTTAATAACAAGATTCTTTGAACGCAGGAATCATGGAAGCAATATTTACAACGAAAGTGGCGTTTGGCTTTTTAGAGATTTGATAAACTTTGTAGGAATCGACACAGAAGACTTCGAATCTTGTGCTAGCATTCTCGTTTCTCTTGATGGTGCAGAGGGAAGACTTTCCAAACCGTACAAAATGACAAAAGCTGCGGAATATGCCGATATGAATCATGATTCGCTCTTCTTGCAGCCCGAAGGGTACAATCCAAGCGGATCATTCAAAGACAATGGTATGGCTACTGCTCTTACTCATGCAAAATTGTTAAAGGTGAAACGCCTCGTTTGTGCTTCGACTGGAAATACTTCTGCTTCAGCAGCGATGTACGCAGCCAATGAAGATATGGAATGTGATGTTTATGTTCCTAAGGGGGAAATTGCTCCAGGGAAGTTGGGCCAGGCATTTCAGTTTGGAGCTCAAGTAATGCAAGTTACAGGCACATTTGATGACGCACTTTCCATTTCATTAAGAAAGTGTCGTGAAGATGGGGGTTATACTGTTAATTCCGTGAATCCTTTCAGACTGGAAGGACAGAAGACTATTGTATACAGAGTAATGGAATATTTAGACTGGAATCCACCAGATTGGATTGTATATCCAGGAGGGGCATTGGGAAATTGTTCTAGCTGCGGAAAATCATTGATAGAATTGTATGAGTGGGGATGGATCAAAAAAATTCCCAGACTTTTAATTGTAAATTCAAGTGGAGCTAATACTCTATATGAATTGGCAAACGGGCTTTTCGAAGAGATAAAGCTGAGTTGGAATGGAGGTCGTCCCGATACTGAACTGATAAAAAGGTACTATTCATATAAAGATGGCAAGGGCATAGTACCTAAAACAACGGCAACTGCAATCCAAATAGGTAAACCTGCGAATATTCTTAAGGCTCTTAGAGCACTAGACTTTACCCGCGGAATAGTGACACAAGTTACCGACAAGGAAATGAGTGATGGGATGACGGTCGTTGGACTAAATGGATTCGATTGTGAAATGGCATCAGGTTCAGTTCCAGCTGGGATTCGTAAACTCAGGAATGAGGAGACAATTAAGAAGGACGATGTAGTGGTCGGCATCCTCACCGGCAGGCAAAAAGATCCGACCTTATCTGTTCAGTATCACAACGATGCTTCAAACATGTACGCCAGGCCTCCTAGAACGGAATAGATAAGAAATATTTAGCCCAATTTCAGCGAAGCATTTCAATTCTTATTTTGCAATTGCATTTTCTTCATATGGAAGTATGTTATCATCTGTAGTAACACTCATTTTTCCTAGTGATGGGTTTCTATCTTTCTGTTAGGAATAAACGCTCAAGTTCCTCCCTCTGCGTAGCCCCTTGGAGGCTTCTTTAAGAGATAATATTACTCCGTGGGCTTTGTCCTCAGATTCTTTCCATTCTTTTTCTGGTACAGAGTCTATGACTATTCCCGCTCCAGACTGAATAGAAGCTTTATGTCCTTTTACTATTAGTGATCGTATGGTTATTGCAAAGTCGCAGGATCCGTTAGCGGAGAAATATCCGATAGCACCAGCATAAAGACCCCTTTCGTGTGGTTCTAATTCGTCAATTATCTCCATAGCCCTTACTTTTGGTGCCCCGGAAACAGTTCCTGCCGGAAATACAGCCTTGAGGGCGTCATACGATGTGAACTTTGGTGCTAGATAGCCTTCTACATGCGAAACTATATGTTGAACGTGACTAAATCGCTTAACGGACATCAATTCAGGAACTTTGACGGTCCCGTATTTACAAACTCTGCCGAGATCATTACGAGCAAGGTCCACTAGCATCGTATGCTCTGCAACTTCCTTCTCATCTGCAAGCAATTCTTTGGCTAAAATATTATTTTTGATTTCATTCTTAACAACGGGTCTAGTACCGGCTATAGGGAAAGTCTCTACGTGCTTGGCGGTTACACGAACCAACATCTCTGGACTTGATCCAATAATCGCCATATCGCCCAGTTTTAAAAAATACATGTATGGGGAAGGATTCAATTCCCTCAAATTACCGTACACAGGCAACAGATCTCCATTAACTGTAAAATTGGTATTTTTCGATAATACGACTTGAAAAATGTCACCATCGTAGATGTACCGCTTGGCTTTCTTGACCATATTCACGTATTCTTTCCTACTCAAGGCAGTAGTGGGACTCGAACATGAAAAATTCTTCAATTGAACAGGATTAGCAGCCTCTACTTCATCCTTGATTTCATCGAATCGAGATTTACCCGTCGTAAAATAGTGGGCGTTGTTTTTTTGGTGGTCATAGAGTATTCCATCAGTGTATATCCCAAATTCCAAAAGTGGATAATTTTTCACCCTGTGTTTTGATGAAATTCGTTCCCAGTAACGAATGGCATCGTAGCTAATGAATCCAACAGCACCTCCTACGTACCTGAATCTGTTATTCTTAACCTTGGGAACAAATCTTCTAAGTTGCGCCAGTGGATTAATTAGGTCTTCAGTTCGAACAATTTTGTTCTTGGAATTTCTTACGTAAAGCTTGAACGAATCACAACTCACAACAAGGTCGGGGTCAAATCCAACAATCGAAAATTCAGTAAGTTTTCTAGGGCCCACAAGTGATTCTAAAATAAAAAGACGCTCGTGGAATTGATATAGCTTACAGAATAAACCAAATGGATCATCCTTGGTATTTAATAACTTTAAGTGTAGATCCCCTTTTCCAGTTTGTTTTGCAAAAGATGAATTCAATTAGAGTCTTTCCTACAGAACAAATATCTAGTTTGATAGTGCCATAATAAAGCTTATGACAAGAGCAGAGCAAGCATCGAAATCTAGAGTCATTCGAAAGCAAGCGAAAATATCTACAACAATGCTTGGACATGTTGGTTTTTTATGAGATTATGTGTATAAGACTGAATAATTCATTGTCGACAAAAATATCTTTTAGCAGCCCAAGTCTGCTTCTTGTTACATATATGAAAAACAATCATCTGACAGTCGTCGTAATATACCTACCTTAAATCAGAAAGATCATCTTGAGTTTCAACCTTAGAGAGGTTTTGGGGGCTAAGTGGCTTTCTTCCCGCAAAACCCTCGTTCTTCTTATGCCAGTACTTGACTTCCTTTTCTCCAACCTTCCAGCACAACCATACTTCCTCATCAAACCGTTTGGACGGGAAGTCCAGAAGCCCTTCATCAACACTCTTTATGATCACTCCAAGTCCTTCAAGCTGCTCTATGGACCTGTAAAGACTACTGACTTCGACATTTAGTTCTTGCTTTTTGTTAAGGAACTCGTTAAACGGGGAGTCTCTGTCGATGATAGTCTGTAATTCCTCCTGGAGAGCAACAACGTGATCTTTTTGGAATATTATTTGTTTGAATCTGCGCTCTATATTTGGTAATGCTTTATTCGCATCTTGTGGAGTGCAAATTTTAACCATCAAGGCATTCTTTAGGGAAAAAAAGCAATTTATGTATTCCTCAAGGATTTCAACGCCTAGTTCGTCAATTCTTTTTTCTCTTCAATTTTTGGGATTTCTTGGCACCAGCCTTACGAAAGCCACCCGAATTGACACTTAGTTTTTCCAGATCTCCTAACCCATGGGGATATCGATGCCAATTATTAGATTTCCCAAACAAATTATCCAATTCAGCAGAAGCTAATAATGAAAATCTATTTAATGTCAAATGTAATGTTTCATGACTTAACAAGGAAGAAACGACCTGGACTATTTTTCCTGCGCTATAATATTCCTTCCACGACCGATAATTAGAAATAAATGCCCGAGAACGTCCGTAATATGATACGAACATTAGCCCTCGATTTCCGGGTTCTCCTTTTAGTTTAAGGTGAATTACCATTTTTTAATCACAGTAGGAATTTTTCTGAACAATAGCTTGATTAACCTATCTCAGAATTAATAATTAAAGAATGGATATGGGCTTATCCATTCTGACTATTCGGGCAGATTTAAAATGAAAAAAATCTAGAAAAATTTCTTTTTCGACTAATAAACAGCTGGAATATACGATAATTATGACTAAAAGTAGCGAAGGACGTGTAGAGAAAGTCTAGACTGAATACAATTACTTTAACTTTTGACATGATTTTTTGAATCTATTCCGGGCATTCATTATGTCTCGTATTTTTTGTGGTATTATTGTTGTATCAATAGTCTTGGGTCGACAGCAAGTCATGTGGAATATTTTATATTATTCAACAACATTTGGAAACATCAATAAATTTGTAAAGAGCTTGAATTATACCGATATGTATTGTATCCGTTGAAAAGCCATAAGAGTACGAACCGTTCACTTAAACTAGCTCTCGGATCCTTTGAACATGCGGTCCGAGCAGTAGATCCCATGCGTCTCATTAAGAGTAGTTTAAAATTAAGAAGTGATAGACTATTTATCAATGACATTAAACATAAGAGAACAAATATAGACTTAAAATCAATTAATTCTATATATTTAATTGGGGCGGGCAAGGCCACCGCGAGAATGGCTCTTGCAGTGTGCGAAATTCTAAAAGACAAGATTTCAGGAGGCGCTATTACAATTCCATATGGTTCGAATGGCGGTTTTGAGGATATTTTCGTTACACATGCAAGCCACCCTATCCCGGATGCCTCAGGGGTGAGGGGTACACAGAAGATGATAAAGATTTTGCAGAATACTACTCCGACCGATCTTGTCTTTGTTCTTATTTCCGGTGGAGGATCATCATTAATGCCCTTACCTTCAAAAAATCTCTCCCTAAATGAAAAGCAATATGTCACTAATTCATTGATACTTTCAGGGGCATCTATCGAGGAGATCAATGTAGTACGAAAGCATCTCTCGCAGATAAAGGGGGGTCAGATGCTACGCTATAAGAACAAGGAATGTCGGTTGGTCTCCCTTATAATATCGGATGTGATTAATGATAAAATGGATGTCATAGCATCGGGTCCAACCTGTCCCGATACTTCTACCTATGAGGACGCTGCCCGGGTGCTAAAGAAGTATGGTCTATGGAATAAAGAGCACCATGGTGCAAAAAGTGTCATATACCATGGCATAATGAACCATCAGCCAGAAACATTGAAACCCGGTGATGCAATTTTGCGAAGAGTCACGAATTTTTTAATCGGCAATAATGATGTTGCTTGTACAGCGGCTGTAAATTATTTGAAAAAGCGGGAAGTGGAGACTCATAAGTTGGGAACAACTTTTGATGGTGAGGCAAAACACCTAGGCAGTAGACTTGCGATTTTAGCAAGGGGACTGACGAAGAAGCATCGGCCTATTGCATTCATCCAAGGAGGAGAAACCGTGGTCAAAATAAATAAAATGAAAAAATACGGAAAGGGTGGAAGGAACCAAGAAGCAATACTGGCAGCAGCAGTCAATCTTAATGATTTCCAGATTGACCGAAATATCACCATCTTGTGTGCTGGAACAGACGGGGTTGATGGAAATTCTGACGCGGCAGGAGCATTCCTAAATGAGCAGGTTATCTCTAATATTAAACGAAAAAATCTAGATGCTCGATATTTTTTGAAAACTCATAACAGCTATTTCTTTTTCAAGCAGGTAGATTCGCTGATCAGGATTGGTCAAACTGGGACAAACGTGAATGACATCTCAATAGTCTGTAAAACGGAGTAGGATTTTAACCTTAGCTGACTATCTTGGCAAAAATAAATCGCCGTAGCAGCAAGTAACGCGAACTAAAAAAGGTGTCTGCTACTTTATGACAAAAATTAGATTCAGTCTATAACATGTACATGATATTCCGAGCTCACAATTTTTTCTAATCGATTGCCTTCTCGCATTACAACCAGTGACCCATCCTCTTCCAAATCTACTACCATGCCAGAATATTGATCTGTCCCACTAGAAATTTGAACCGACTTAGATATTATGGGTACGGCCCTTTTTTTCCACTTGTCTAATATTGGGTAAGTATTGTCCGTCTCAATTTTGGAGTAATGTTCGTCAAATGTCTGTAAAATGCACTTTATTAACCCCATTTTGTCACAAGACCTTCCTAATTGTTCTTGTAAGGAAGTTATGGGATACGGATGTTTGGAACCTGCTATTTTTTTTTCAATCTGTGTAACTTTGACATTAGCATTAACTCCGATACCAATAACAATATGTTCAATGGATTCTGAATCGAGAGAGGCATCCACTAATATACCTGATACTTTCTTACCTTCGATTAAAATGTCATTGGGCCACTTTAATTTGGATTGTATACCTGTGCATCTGTCAATTGCTTCAGATACTGCTACCGAGGCACAGTAGGAAAACAATATGATTCTGCTAGGATGCAGTGTCGAGCTGAGAATCATGGATAGCCATATTCCTCCCTTAGGAGAAACCCATCTATTCCCAAACCGTCCTGAGCCTTTTTGTTGGCTGTCTGAAATAATGACATATCCATTTGCATTCGAAATGCCGTTATTCGAAATAAAACACTTGGCAAATTCCTGGGTAGAAGACAAATTCTTAAACCACATCACTCTCTTACCGATATGCGTTGTTTGTAGACATTTTTGCAGTTTACGCGCTTCTTTGCGATTCCTATTATCGGTATACATTTTGTACTTATCCTATATCAGTTTCAACACAGGTGAGAAACATCCACATTTTTTAGTTCTATGGCATCATACATAATACCGCACACTATCAATTAAGGTCGGAATCAAGATTAATACAGCGATAGTATGTTACTCCTCTTACCGTTACATCCTCTATTCTAGCTCTTGTCCTGCCAACTCTTGAATTAGTTTTTTTGCGTGCCAATCCACTTGTCAGTTCGAATAGAAAGTCTGAGAGACCAAGTTTAAGCATCGCATAATTAATGTCCTCTTCCTTCAGGGATAATGCTTGGGAGATCTCCTTTGATGAATATCCCTTGCTTTGATTCCTGCACAGAAATTCAACTATTATCTTCTTCATGTCTCTCTGAACATCAAACTCTGCGGCTTCAATAGGTGGAGAAATTTTTGATCATATATCGGTTGTCTTCGTCAGTTATAAGTTTCTATCGAAATATACAAACCTAAATTCTTTTCAACTTATCTTTTCAGCCTACTTAACTCTAGAACTCAGAATGACAGATTCGATAGGCTAATCTTAGCATCGAGGTAGTCGCAAAGGCATATACGAAACATCGTTACGTAGAGACGTAGAGTTGTTAGACAGGTGGCTTAGGGCTATCAGATTGAAGTTCTTATTAGCCTCCTTAATCGCTTCAGCAATTGGAATTTCCTTTGCCTTAATGAGATATTCTTCTTTTGATCTAAATTCTGCATTATTGACTTTGACAGGCGTTTTTAGTTTACATGCTAGTATAGATCTATTCAATGATTATTGGGATTACAAGCGTGGAATAGACAAGGCAAACAAGAGAACTAAATTTAGTGGCGGCAGCGGAGTAATACCAGAAAATATTTTATCGCCAAGTGTTGTTTATAGAGCCGCAATTCTTTTCTTGATAATAGGTATAGCAATCGGAGCATATTTCGTAATTTTGCGAGGTCCTGTTATCGCCCTTCTGCTTGCCTTTGCAGTTTTGTCGATTCTCCTTTATTCATCAAAGATTGTCAATTTCGGTTTGGCAGAATTATTCGTTGGCATCAAGGGGGCATTAATTGTCATAGGATCTTATTATATTCAAACTTCAAATTTTGATTTTCCTGTTTTGTTTATCGGAGCAATAAT
>JAATVT010000133.1 GCA_014523685.1 Nitrososphaerales archaeon TH5893 | reverse complement strand
TTCAAAAGCTAGTTCAGAACTTGGATGGTAAGGAGAAGTATGTTTCAACTCTAGTATCTATCTTAGAAGATGTAGGGTGGGTTGAACAAGAACCTAGCGGTAAATATATAATTACTGATAAAGGCAACTCTGAAGCGCAAATGTACTAATACCTAATACCTAATACTGTGATTTTAGTATTATCTACTTCTGGCTGCTGCATCAACATTCCTAAAGCCGTATTTGCATCTTCCTTTAGATCATTTAGCGTTACGTTTCCCCACACATTTGCATCGAAAGTATGATTTGTACCTATTCCCCTCTTGTAGTAACGAAGTACTACATATCCTCTTTCGGATAGATATTGAGCTATTTGAAAAAATGGTACAGGTGGATATTCCTCTCTCCAGTAGATTCGTTGATACGAATAAAGAATGCCGACGAGTTCATGTCTTCAGCGCCAGAGCCGGTAATAAGCAATACTCCTGGAAATGGTCCTGATCCTACTACCGACAACGTTAATTGCGCATTTGTCTTTATTCCATTTCCTAAATCTATAGTAGATTTCTGTATTTAGTCGCTGACAACTCTGGCTGTGCACTAACCATAAGTATTGCATGAGGAGTAGAACAGGATTAAATATCGAATAAAAACAAAGGATTGTTACCATTAGCATGGATGTAATCATTGTGCTTTTCTGACCATTATTTTTTTACTAAACCTCTATGCTCGATATTCTCAATATTCTGTGATCAATCAATCATTTAATGTTGCCCGTTTAACCATACCGTAGTATAATAGAAAATAGGGGTGTTATAGCGAGCACTAGGAGCATTGGCCTCGTTTCCGGAAATGGTATTTTATGGCATGAAAACCCGCGTATTGCCAATTGTTATATAGTCATATGGTGAATATACATACAGGGGCTAGAAGATGAGCAAATGAAGATGCTGCGAAATAAAATGTCAATGCCAAAAAATATTCTTTTCATTGATGATGAGAAGGATATTACCTTTACTATAAAGATCATTTTGGAGCAAACCGGATTATTTTTTGTAGACTCATTCAATGATCCGGATTTGGCGTTGAAGAGATTTAAGCCCAACTTTTATGCTCTTGTATTGATCGATATTATGATGCCAAAAATGGATGGCTTTGAGTTATACGAGCAATTAAAGAAAATAGATCCTGACGTCAAGGTGTGTTTTCTGACTGCAAGAGAGATGTACCATCATGAAGTTATGGAAGTGAAACATTGTGCCTTGAATGAAGATCTATTTCTTCAAAAACCAATATCAAATGAAAATCTTGTAAGAGAAATAGATAAGAAAATAAATGGATCTAGGATCAGACTCAACACAAAACAGAATTTATTAAAAGAAAAGGAAATTGTTGCTTTTACCCATTAAAGCCTTAGATTCAACATCATCATTATTCTTCGGTTTCAAGTGTGTTGTTAAGTCTCATGTGACCCGATGTTAATGCTAATTTTCTATATATTTCGGTGCTTTATTTTCATACAATTGCTACACCGTGATCGTGTAATCCATTCAGTCTAATCACATGTGCACCTTCCAAATATGACCCCTATCAGCCTCAAAGACTATCACATTACATACCTTTATGAGTAACGCTGGTGTATGTACAGTGTCCGAGAAGAGAAAGAAGAAGAGTTTGACATGAGCATAACAAAGATAGTTAAGAAGATGGAAGGATTTGCCTATTAGAAGGGGCAGTTTAAGTAATCAACCAGATAACCAACCTCTTACTGCGTTTGTTCCACATGTTTATCAACAAGAAACAATTATTACTCATAAACAAGAACAAGAAGAAACACTATCTCCAAAAACTAAGCGAATTTTAATAGTAGATAATGAATCCGATATTACTTTAACATTTAAGAAAGGACTAGAGACAGAAAACAATGAAAATAATTTATTCAAAGTATACACATATAACGATCCTTTAGAAGGACTATCTCAATTCAAACCGAATTTCTACGATCTCCTACTTGTTGATATTAATATGCCAGAAATGGATGGGTTTGAATTTTCCGCAAAGATATTAGAATTGGACGTAAATATTAAAATTTGCTTTATGTCATCGGGACTAATAAATCAAGAAGCATTACGAGAACAATATCCATCATTAAGCATAGGATGTTTTATAAGGAAACCACTTAAAATAAAGGATCTGGTCAGAAGACTAAAGGCAGAATTAGAATAATAGGCATAACATAGATTCCCTCAATATTCTGCGGCATCATGTATGCGAGTCTGGTCAGATTGCCTACTAGCACTGTTGCTGGTGTAATATTTTGATGATACCACTTTCTAATAACATCATATTGTACGATATAATCAATAACGCCAGGCGTTCCATTATTAAAGATCTAGAAAAAAGAAAAGAAACTCTGGCTATAAGGAGAAAGACAAAAGCATACTATCCCATCAAATGTGAAATTCTCTATTTAATACATAAAAGTAATCTCTATACTATATAGATGCTAGATTGGTGTTTGAATTTTGGATAACCCAAAGGGTAAGGTTTGATGTTCCAAATTCTAAGGTATGACAAACGACCAAGCAAAGAATCCCTAATATGCTGCAAGCTGGGTAAGAACTAGCAATTAATCTATTCAGGCTAGAGCGAGTCGTAAGAGTTTCGGAAATCTTGAAATCTTTTTCTGTGTATCCTTCTCACAGAATTCAAATCAATATCCAATACAAGTATCTGCTCTCTTACTGGTGATCCCATTACAATTTTTGGACTAGCAATATCTGTCTTATTGTCATAGTCAAAATCAACAAATATGCTTCTTCCTTTATACAAGATATTATTGCCACATACGTTTGGCGCAGCAATAGGTACCCTATTTTCAAGTGCCCTCACTTGAACATACATATGCCATGGTTTTATACCCTCATATCTTATCCTTGAAGGAAAGAAGAGCATATCTGCGCCTTTCCTTACTAATGCCCTAGCTACCTCTGGAAAAACAATATCATAACATATTCCTATTCCAAACCTAAACTTTCCTGATTCAAATAGTTCTGCTTTGACACCAGCTTTTACGGCTTTTTTTTGCGCACCAAATGGATGAAGCTTGAACTGACGTCCCAAAATCCTTCCATTATCTGCGATCACAGGACACGAAACGTGCAAGTTATTATCGATTTTCTCTAAAAAAGCTCCAGGTACTATTGTCATGTTATTTTCCTCTGCTGCATAAATAATTCTCTCAAACTCCTCTTCGAAATTCGTAATGGGTTTTGAATACCATAATTCTGGGAAGCATACTATATCTGAATCAGATGAGCTGGCTTTCTTTAACATTTTAAGAATATGTTCTATCGCTTCAGCTTTAGTTTTCTGCAAGTCTATCTGAATCAGTGCAGCTCTTATTATCACACATCTAAAACTAGATGCATAACTTAAAAAATGTGATGACATTTGAAGACACATTCACGACAGTCCGACCTTTGTTTTCTTCTTAGTAGTCGCAACCAGCATTACCTTAAGTAATGCCCTAAAGTCACTTAGTTTTCACATTCTAAGTTACACATGAAGTTCCATTTAGAGTCTAGATCCTATCCTCTTGAGATCTATACCTTGGCAACACACCTAATCTCGATCATGAGCTCAGGAAAGGCCAGACGCTGAATTTGTACGATAGTACTTGCAACGACAGGAGTACCAGAAAAGATATCTTGCCTACATTTGACCGCGGCAGCGAAGGCTGCATCCATATCAGTCACAAAAAGTATCTCATCTACTATATTTTCCACTGTTGCTCCATACTGCGCCAATACCTTCTGTAAATTTGCGTACGCCTGACGCATCTGAGCCTCCATATCTCCTCGGCCCACGATATTTCCCCTGTCATCGTGACTCACCTGTCCTGACACATAAATGGTGTCTCTAACTTTCACTGCCTGGGCATAACCGTACTCTTTCTCCCAAGACATACCAAGACTCTTTGTCTCCTTGTTGACTGTCAAATTATTCTCCCCATGTCCTAATCAGCAATATCTCCTTCATAAATTTCACGGATTTCTTCCTTTTCTCTTGAGTTCTCTTGTTCATCTCTATATTCATTGCTTAGGTCAGGATGTCCTGATGGTCAGTACGGTAACGGAGAAGGACAAGAAAAATAGGAAAATTTATGTCTGATCCGGACCTTGTCAACAGGGTTGATCAATGATGCTCCTTGCAATTCGATATCTTCCTACGGAGGTGAGCAGAAAGTAGTAAGGTGTTTTTTTTCTTCTTTCTATCAATGCTCTACATCTTCAGATTTTGCTTCATCACTTTATAGAATTCTTCATCGGCTATCTTTCTTTTACCCCCTAGCCATGTTTCTACATCACTTCCGGCTAAATACCTAAGACTAGGATTTTCATCTGTGATAGCGTCAAGCACTACCTTTGCTACAAGGTCAGCGGAAGAAGCATTTTTCATCATTTCTTCAAAGCCAGTAGCTATTTTTTGTGTTATTTGCGAATATGGAGAATTTGGATCTTGAGATTTTTTTGCAACAACCATACCATCGACAAAGTTTGTTCTAATAACTCCTGGTTCCACAATAACCATTTTAATACCAAACGGCTCTAACTCATATGATATAGATTCACTTAGTCCTTCAACTGCAAATTTCGTACTAACGTAAGCAGAACTGCCAGGAAAACCAAATCTTCCAGCTCCAGAGCTAATATTTACTATTGTCCCAGATTTTTGTCTTCTCATGATTGGAAGAACTGCCTGAGTTGTTCTTACCAATCCAAACACATTGGTTTC
>JAATVT010000002.1 GCA_014523685.1 Nitrososphaerales archaeon TH5893 | reverse complement strand
TACCCATCTTGTCAATTACACCGGCAAAACGTATGCCAGAATGGAGTAAAAAAATGCTCTCGCAAAGTTTCTGAAAATGAGCGTGAGTCATAAATCTAGTCTTTCTAAGAATTAATTTTTCTTGGCAAATATGAATCTTTATTTATGCAGAACTCGAATGGTGATGCCTTAATGTTTAAGGATACAGACATTTTTAGCTATCGTATTACTTCCATTCCTACTATTCGATTAACGTTTTGTGACAATAGGGTATGATCTGCGACTAAATTTGTACTTATGGTGAGCACGATCTTTGACTGCCTATCCGTTGATTTCAAGGGAAGCGGCAGCCAAGAGTTTGTAATTGCGGATCAACTTGATATTAGATTGAGGACGACAGTCATCTAGTTAATTTATGAGTGCTCCTTCTAACAAAGTAAACCTAGATTGTTATGTCGCGTAGTGTAATCGATTAGATAATTTTTCCGACCTGAACATCGTGCATTTTTGCTGTATAAATACGATGCGAGGCTGTCCAACCTTAGAACATATATTCATATATAGAGGAACCTCCAATCGGCCAATTATGTTAGGTGACAGGGACGTCAGAAAAATGATCGAAAAGACATTTGATAAAATTTATGATAATTTAGAACATATCTCAAATAAGAACGATCCAGACATTATTCATGTGCTTGAAGCATCTAGATGTACCCGATTATCATATTATGAACGCAAGGATCCAAATTCTGCTCCAGGGAACGCCAACAAAGTCTCCATTTTACTGAAGGATGGTATAAGACGTTCATTTAGTAATGTAGAAGGAGAATACAAAGTCGATAACTTAATTATTCAAGGCACAGCAGATACAATAGTAGATAATCAGTACGTAGTAAGGTTTGAGCTCGTGTCCAAACTGCCTGAAACTTCACATCCACGAGATTTACTGTATCTCAATGCATGTCTATTTATATTCAACAAGATTGATGGCGTTTTGATTTATATGACTCCTGAAGGACAAACATTGGAATTTTTTGTGACAAAAAATAATCGAATGTTTGAGGAGGTTGTAAGAAGAGCAAGGATTCTAAGCACACTTCTCAAGGAAAACAAAGTACCGATAATTGAACCATCCGATCTATGTTTGAACTGCAAATATTATGAGAGATGTTATTACAGGGAAAGAAAAATTTCGACCCTATCATTAGAAAGTTTATTTGGTCGTGGAAAAAAAGAGTAGACAAGTGCTTTTGGCATTTCCTAGGGAAATTAAGCAATCCAGAATATTCGGTTCACAATGGGATTACTAGGGAGCTAGTTTACTTTTTTTAAAACTACAAAAGGTAAACCCAGTAAATACCCCTTCATGGTATAGTGAATGGATGCAAGTACCTAATCGACTATAGATCTCCCATTTTTCCTACTGATATCAAATACAGGAGTATGTTCTCAAGTACCGCCCAATGCTCCTCCGCTTCGACTAGTTGAGGCGGATACGGTTTTACTGATTCTCCGTGCTCTTGTTCCGAATAGGATAGCAGTTAATCCAATAAAGAAGCCCGTAGTAACTGCATACATAAAAACTTCCTCTGCCATAAAAGGAAGTCTAAGTGTTAACTATTATGTTTTATTGTGATTATATTTTATACAATGATATTATCACAAAATACTACTGGAATGTTAATTCAAAATCCCTGTCTGCTCCAGTTGCTTCAATAGTGGATGTTTGCTTGTACGAGTAGGTCCCGTTTATTGTATATCTAGCAGTTCCATTGAGTATGTTGTTCAGATCGTTCAACGGAAGGTCACTGGCCTGCAATAGATGTGAATCCTTAAGATTTATAGTACCATTAGATATGATCGGAAAAACCGATTCTTGAGAAGCCACAAACCCTTCTAGTTTTTCGCCGACATCTCCAGAGACAATTCGATCATTATCTGTAAAAACATTATATGTTATTGCTTCTAATATTACAGTAGACTTGTTTGGATTAAAGGCTCTGAATTGAATTTGGAAATTTATTCCATTCTCTTGATCTCGTTCTGCAGTAACGTTTTCCACTGATATCTTTATTACTTCAGGATTACTTAATGAATCTTGAATATCTGTCGGTTGCTCCTCTATGTTCGAACTGGGAGTAGAATTCCGAGTAATGATAAGTATCACAACGGCCACCGCAATTATCCCTGCACCCAAGGCGTACATGGCCTTTCTTTTCATATGTTAAACTAGGCAATATTCCTCTTTATATATTGCGACATAAACACTTATTGAAAATTTTTTATCAACACTGGCTGCCAATTTCAGGCTAAACAAATCTCGTGAGAATAGTCAGTCATAAAGTCCAAGTTATGATTCATCATTGTTTCTTTACAATTGAAAGACGGAGAATTTCAGCTCTTTCTTAGTAAGAATACTTACGTGAAAAATATACATATGGACTATAAAGAAGCTACGAGAACAAGAATCTTATGAGTTTTGACCCTAGTTCCCTAGCACCATTTGCAGCCTCGGTTGGAATTGGAGGAGCTGCAGGTTTTCTAATAGGGTATGCAATAAAAAAGGTAATGAAGATTCTGCTCATAATAGGTGGTTTGATTCTTGTCGGATTTATTTATTTTGGATATCACAAGGTATTAAATATAGACTGGAACAAGATTCAGCTTTCTGTGGAAGATGGTCTATCAGGAATTGTCAATATGACAAGCGGAAAAATTCCAACTGAATTTCCGTCGGGAGGTGACCAGTTGATATCGGCAGCACTTACAAATTATGGAATACCTATAACAGGTAGCATTGCAGCAGGTTTTGTGATTGGCTTTATAAAAGGGTAGACGTATTAACCGATCTGCAGATAACTAAATCCAGATTTGTATGAGGGTGTATTCATTATACGGGTAAAAGGTTCCCGAGATTATTGGGCAGTATTAATAACTTGAAGTGCTTTATGAATTGAACAAAACTCTCTATCCCTACCTAGTGGGTAAGGTTTAATCTCTTCTAAAAAAAGTCTAACGTATTAATGCTGTAATAATTTATTAATCCCGTCAATGTACACCTTTCGATTTGGAAGAGGAATCATCTATCCGATACAAAATCTATCAAATAACGGACAAAGGATCAAGCATTTCTATGGCTCTCAGCGAAGATATAGAACTCGAGAATGTTTCCCAACAACAGATGATGTTAGAAGCCATCGATAGGGCAATAGCAGACAAAGAAGTTAAGGAACAGATTAAGCCTATACTAGAAGCAATTCTCCGATCTCAGCCTCAAACCGTTATCAAGACTTACTTACAAACACTTGTTCAGATTTCAATGCCAAAAAGGAGATATGAGAAGATAGGCAATCCAAGGGTCGGTGATAGGCTTTTGATAGATATCCGAAAAGTCAGCGCATAATTATTTAAAGTATTACAGTAGATTTTTTTATGATGGGTCCAAGGTTGGTTACAAACCATTCCTATCATTATCCTTACCGAGGGATTTTTGCAACTGTTCTAATGAATGGATAGGGAGAGAACAGGAGAAGTTTTTGCATACGAATGCATGCTCTGAATTTAGTGGCCCGTTGTCGGCACTGATTTCTTTTGTTAGTATATTATTTTCTACCTTTTTTCCATCAAAGAATGGGTATTTGTTTAAACCATCTAGCTGAGACCGATCCTTTACGAGAGCTATGATACTGTTAGGAAAAAATTGTCTGCCGAGCCAATTACTCATTTGTTCTAAGTCCTTTGGTTTTTTCATATTTGTTCCTATGATCGTTATCTCTATGGGTTTTCTGATGTAAAGATAAATTGCATTTAGGAGCTGTCCGAATCCAAATGGATTTTCAGCTGCAGCTTTTGCTCCTGCACTCATGATTTGCTCAGCCTTGAGTAAATAATTGCTATTCCGGGTTATGTGGTATAGTCTAAGTAAAGTTGAGGCAGCCATTGAATTACCACTGGGGATTGCAAGGTCATACAAACTCTTCGTTCTAACAATAAGTTGTTCATGATCGTCAGAAGTAAAAAAGAAATTCCCCTGCTTTTCATCCCAAAAGTGTCTTATCATGGAATCGGCGTACAATATCGCCTTTTCAATGTATCTTGAGTTGGTATCAACTTCAAATACATCTAATAGGGCATTAATATAAAATGCGTAATCGTCCAAGTAGGCGTTAAGCTTCGAAACTCCATCCTTAAACGTTCTTCGAAGCCGGCCGTCACTCGTACCAATTTTATTCTCAATAAACTCAATTCCCTTTGTGGCATGACTAAGATATGTTGGATTATTCGTTATTCTATAAACTTTGGAAAAGGCCGAAATCATCAATCCGTTCCACGAAGTTAGGATTTTGTCGTCTCTTCCTGGTTTCGTTCTTTTTTCTCTGATGGTAAAAAGTCTTTTAGAAATATGCTGAAGTACTTGTTCTATTTCTTCTGGAGTCTGGCCATACTTTCTTGCAATCTCCCCAGTAGACTTTGTAATATGAAGAATGTTCTTCCCTTCAAAATTACCACCTTCTGTTACGCCATAATATTCGCAAAATATATCCGCATTCTTCTTTTCATCATCTAAGGAGGAGATGATTTCCTGTTTTGACCAAGTATAGAATTTGCCTTCTTCACCTTCTGAATCGGCATCTTGAGCAGAATAAAATCCACCATTCGGAGATGTCATTTCTCGTATAACGTAATCCAATGTTTTCTCCGCGGTTTCAAGATAGCTCTTATTTCTACTGAGTTGATAAAGCTCTGCATACAACTGGGTTAGTAAAGCATTGTCGTAAAGCATTTTCTCAAAATGAGGAACTTGCCATCTTTGGTCAGTCGAATATCGAGCAAAGCCGCCACCAAGTTGATCATGGATACCTCCACGAATCATCTTGTCAGCTGTAAACATAACAAAATCCTTAAATCGATTAACTCCAGATATATCATAATAACGTAACAAAAATAGAAGATTAGAAACATTTGGAAATTTTGGTGCTTGTCCAAATCCGCCATAAACATTATCGGCCATATGCAATAGGGCTACAGCTGCCTCTTCTAATGTTGAACGGCCAGTTTTCGAGACTGTATCTTGCTGTCTTTCTTGGGAAAACTGGATATCTTGTACGCTATTTGTTAGAGCGTTCATGAATTCTGCTGTCGCCGACTGAATTTCTTGCTTTCTATTCTTATATGCTTCAGATAATTGTATCAGAATAGTACCAAAACCAGGCATCCCGTACCTGCTATCTTTTGGAAAATAAGTACCTACATAAAAGGGCTTTTGGTCGGGTGTTAAAAATACTGATAGTGGCCAACCTCCATTTCCAGTTGCGAGCTGTGCTACTCTCTGATAAATATCATCCAGGTCTGACCGTTCCTCTCTATCGACCTTAATATTGATAAACTTTTCATTCATCAAACGAGCAATTCCTTCGTCCTCAAATGATTCATGTGCCATCACGTGGCACCAATGACATGCGCTATATCCTATGCTTATAAAAATGGGCTTATCCTCCTTTAAAGCCCTTTGTAGAGCCTCATCTCCCCACGCATACCAATCAACTGGATTGTGAGCATGCTGTAAGAGATACGGACTACTCTCATTGATTAACCTATTTGGTTTTGAATTTTTATCGTTGGTATGACTATCATTGATGCCCTGTTCTTGCATTAAACATATCTAACAATAATGTTATTTATAATATGCATATACTACGGTTAAATATTCGCCAACCAGTTAACAATTGAATGTCAGAGCAGGTCAACTCAGTCGCTTATCACAATTTTATTGATACCTGCCGTAATTCTACGACTCAGAAAAGTTA
>JAATVT010000132.1 GCA_014523685.1 Nitrososphaerales archaeon TH5893 | reverse complement strand
CTCTTGCTCCGTGTCTATAATTTCATGAGGGAGAAATATATACACGTTATTATGTGGAGCAGTCGCAAGAGTGATCGAAATATCAGACTGTTACGTCTCTAACGTAAGAAAATAAGCTACAGTCGTCAGAGCAGGTCAATATAAAATATTAGCTTATATCAAATCTCATAATTATAACTAGATTTGTGTGATCTGTTAGATCCAGATACACGCTGTGGGATCTAAGGGCAAATAACCAAAGAGAACAAAGGAAATTAACTGATTGGTTTGAAAATGGAACCGCCAACCAAGATCGAGGCAGCAACAAGATGTAGCCACACTACTAACCCTTCGGTAAGAAGAACCATACTTGATTAGACTCTTCAATATTGTAATTCGCATAAATAAAAGCATTGTTCGATTATCAATACTAATATCAGTATTGGAATTGAAGAAACATTTTAATCCACTTATTCATCATCATAGCCTGAAAATTGTATGTTCTTTACGAGGCGTCGAATAATTTTGATGCTTGCCGTGGCGGCAGTTGTGGGTGCAATTATTGTTCTTCCATATATTTCGTCTTTGACTGCAACTGGACTAGATAGAGTTACCATCGAATTGTTCGATGTAGAACCTGTGCCACCGAGTGAAGGCGAGAAGAACAGACAAATTGATGTTGTGTTCCGTCTAACTAACCCTACAGATAAAACCGTGACAACATCGAAGATCGAATACGATCTGTTCGCGGATAATTCACAACTAGGTAACGCTATACTATCATTTGAAGACATACCCCCTAATGGAAGACCGGCAATTTTGCCTCATCAATCTATTAATTTAACATCACTATTTCAGTCGACCCCATCTCAATCAACACAGATTATTTTTGATAAACTTGCAGATAGTCCCTCGGATATTAATTGGAAGGTTCAAGGTATAGCGAGAATTGAATCTGCTATCACGCTTCAAGAGAAGCGATTTAGCGATGAGCTTTAATTCCTTACCCGATTATTTGATTAGGCTAGACCTGAGATGACAAGGTTTCTAATCAAGGTCCTGATCCTGTTCTGAAGTCAACAAGCGACTGCTGGACATCAATACCCAATCTTCGATCCAAGTACATTTAGCAGGATTAAATGGACTCGTTTCATCCTCTGGAGAGCACGAATGTTCGTGTAAACAACTAAAGCATGGTGCTTGTTCAATACTTTCTATGTCGATAGTTTTTCGATATTCAGATTTCGGAGGTGATTTTTTTACAATTAATTTATATGTCCATCTACCTTTGAACAACATTTTTTCACGTGTTATCAAGGATTGTTTCTCCAAGGAACCAACAAGTCTAGAGCTATCTCTGCTATCTAAAGAAAATATTTTTGAGATTTCTGTTTGAGAGATACCTTTCTCACCACGTGTCAAAATTGTGCTAAAGATATCGTCAATCATATTGTTCTTTGTTTTAACTGGCAGTTTAATTTGAGTTATGTTTTCTGAGGACAAAAGATCAATTCAATTGACCATTTAGCATATAAAAATCTTCATATTAATCGTTGATTTACTTATCCGTCTTGATAATACGATATTTGTTAAATTGGATACGTTGAACATAAGTAACTGACCGCGAGAGAATGTCTCAATCGTTATTATAAATGCGGGGACTAGATACTGGACATAGATAATTACTAATTGAGTTCGAAAGACAACATGATTGGATAAGCAGAATTTTAAACTCATGAACTGTAGCTTCAAGACTATGACTAAAGCTAGCTAGCGTTTTATCTGGACGGTATGGAATTGGCAGATGCAGAAAGTGTTACCACAAGATTTCATTACTCCAAGTGGACTTTTCGTGTCATTCCATATTCAAATTTGGGTCGGCCTACAACAAAAATACTTTGTATTGTCTAGGTCCAAAATAATTTGATATGCCATGCCAAGTCAAGATGCCTACGTCGCGGTAGGGTTATTCGGTTTAGATTAGTTATTGCTATGTTTCTTGATTAAATATTTTCCAACATATACCAATAGAAAGACAGATATGGAAATCATTGCTATCGTCCCACTAGGAGCGGAATTGACCATGTATGATAGGAATATGCCAATTACAACAGAAGTCATTGAAATGAGTATTGAAATTAGTACTGTTTTCTTAAATCCTGTTCCAAACATCATGGCCGTGATATTTGGAATAACAATTAGCGAAGAGATGAGTAAAACTCCTACCAATCTCATGGAGGCGATAACAGTTAAGCTTGCAAGAACTATGAAAAAATAATCGAGTCTTTGTACTTGTAATCCGCTGACTTCTGCCTGTTGTTCATCAAATGTAATATAAAGGAATTTCTTATAAAGAATCGCTACTGACAGCAAAACTAATGCTGTCAGGAGTGAGATTAACAAAGTGTCTTCTAAACTTACTAGTAGAATATTGCCAAATAGGAAACTAAAAAGATCAACAGAAAAACCTCCAGACAAGCTTAGAAGAAGGATGCCTATTGCCAGACCAGAAGTTAACATAATCGCCACGGCCGAGTCGGCAGGTATATTTGATGAATGTTGCAGTTTAGTAATGCCAAGAGCGGCAAGAATCGAAGCAATAAAGGCAGTCCAAAGCGGGTAGGTATTAGTATAGAGGCCTACCGCAATACCTCCGAATGCCATATGAGCAAGAGAGTCACCAAACAATGACTGTCTTCTCAGTACAAGAAATAAGCCGATAACTGAACAGATGGCAGAAATAGCAATCCCTGCTATCAGTGCACGTTGGATGAACCCAAATTCAAAAATTTCCCAAGTGATCATACTCATACTTGACCTCGATTAACGGAAATAACAAACTCTCCACTTTCCGTATCCTCATATGTTGCACTCACTTATTTAGCTACAACCTTGATTAAACCAACCCTATCCAAAAGTTCTCTGAACATATTCATTCCACGCGGTAAGCCCATTCTATTTAACCCCTAATCTACATCTATCCATTAGATTAATACGGAGATTCTGACGAGTCCACATTGTATTTGCCACGCAACGAATGTTACATTGGAATCAGCTTAACATTATCCATTTTCTTATTCGATTGAAAATCTCTGGTCATCCACCTAATCTCTTCAGCCTCTCCGCGAAGTAAAAAAATTTCTATGCATCTATTTCTATCAATCTTACTATGCAAATGAGTGTTTATCAATCTATCGTAAGAATGCCTCATATTGCTTATTTCATCATCAGATTTTTCATCATGAATTACTAGGAGCAACGAATGAAGCACTCCAGTTAAATCATTGCGCTGCTTTTCTTCAGAAAGCATACTACGTATCCCTGCTCTGACAATCTCGGATCGTCCACTAAATCCAAGTGCTTTCTGAAGCTTGTCCATTTCAATCATTATTTCGTCATTTAGTGATACACTCACGATTGGCAATTGAAGACAATTATTAATAACTAATTTATATAATTTTACATAATCTTTATCAATTAATTAACTATTTTTATTAGTAAGTCATCGTCGTTCGCCGAAAAGTATCAAGGTACACTGGATTTCTTCGTATCTCTCATGAATTCATCATAAATTGCCCTAACTCTATCTGCGGCAAGACCAGAACCTTCTTCAATTCCGGTTTGTGTGACTTTTATTTTGTCCATTACTATGATTGCCCCTACATCTTCCCTTACTTTTACTAAGCCTGGAAATACCCTAGAAAGTCGGTCGGAGAGAGATTTAAAATCAAATGGCTTTTCCATTAATTTTATTTCTTTAACAAAAGAACCATTAAGGATCAATTTGAGAATTCCGTGACCTTCTACATTATCCATTACAACGTCTAGTTTTTCATCGATGCCAACCAGAGTTCCATTGTATGTCTTTTGATCCGAGGTTTCTATCGATACCTTTTTACCTAAGAATTGAACCGTTTCTTCCCCAAATTTTCTGAGAATTACTGCCGTCATATATTTTCATATGGATATGACTTTGGTAATATAGTCTTTGGCTAAAACACAGACTATGAGCAGTTTTAGGAATAATTTTGTTTAGTTTTCATTTTATTGTGCTACTAAGTATACTAAATAGGTTAGCATTGCTCTTATTCTAAAGATAATTTGAATCGTAACTTTATTATTTTTTTGATAGTTGACAGATTACTTAGTTAAGCATTTTGAATGAATATAATTGAATGAATGCTACTTTGCAATCACATTATACTTGATATCTTGGGCGAAATTGGGTCTAGCGTAATCTGGGTCTAAACAACTCAAACTTGACTTATAATGAACTGTATGATTCCCTTTTGAAAGTGGATCAGTCATAATATAATAGCCATCGGCTACTGCCATGGAAGGGCCGCCATCTACAACACCAAATATTCCGTTATTTGGGTATACAACTTCAAAACCTTCTGTGTTCGTTCTATATTTGAGAAGATCTTCATACTTATACTCTTTATCGCCGATTTTGAGATACAAACTGTAAGCCAGGAGGTTTTTTCCCATGTCCAAAAAAACATTGAGTGAGTTCAATGAGATAATGTTTAATATTCAAGAAATCTCTGTACATCGTTATTCCTAATTACCAATGACAACCAATCTATATATCCGAATCGCGGTCTTGAATTTTCTTGTAGTAATGAAGCAATCTTGTCCAAAGTCTGTAAGGGGGTTTCCCCCGTAGTATCTATTTCAGCAAGCTTGGCTTTTCCAAACGACTTTAATGAGTCAAATAGTGTTATTCCAAGAATCTCAGAAGCTATATTTTCTCTTGTTTTTTCAGGGCTATAATGTCTTTTCCGAAAAACCGAAATTAGTTCATAGGGCGAGCGTCGCAGTACAATAGCCATACCTATATTGGAGGGATTAACCACGTAAGGTGCCAGATGACCCAATAGGATGAGGTCGTTTCTATGTGTTTTAGCTTCGTAATCTATGAGCCGACGGACCTTCTTTACGTCGATGTTCAATCCAAAATTGTCATCATCGTCATCCAAAATT
>JAATVT010000017.1 GCA_014523685.1 Nitrososphaerales archaeon TH5893 | reverse complement strand
TTTTCCGAGTCTGATGCGCTATCTATGATAGTTGGGGGATTTATGGAGCCTTTCACAAAGGAATTGCCAATGGAATATGCAGTAGAATTAAACAGACTTGTAAAAATGGAAATGGAAGGGTCAGTAGGATAGATAGAATGATGAACTAGATTTCAGTACTACAAAAGCCAAACTATATTTCATATTCCTTGGGGTTCTATTGAATAAAGAAGTGAATACGCATTGATAAACCTGTCCTCCATTACCGACTCCTACATTGAATCTATAATAAGAGAGGATAGGGATCCTAGCTGGGTAGCTACACTAAGACAAAGGGCGTTTTCCAAATATTCCTCTCTACCCTCAGAAGTATCCCCTTTATATGCAAAATATTCTGATGTAAATCGCATTAGGCCAGAGCGGATCTACCTTCCAGATGGTTTTGAAAAGTCAAAATCTCTGGTAAAACCACATGATGAGCTACAAGCCAGGCTGAATGAATTAGGACATGATGATTCTACCATAGTCCGGATTGGCTCGTCTATTAACCGTATTAGCGTTCCGGAAAAGATTTTGAACCAAGGAGTAATTATATCTGACCTAAAGGAATCACTATTAAAACAAGGAGACCTTATTAAACAATGGCTGCTTACCAATGAGTTACAATATAATGAAGACAAGTTCCTTGCACTTGAGGCAGCTGCTTTTAGATCAGGTGTTTTTATTTATATCCCAAAAAACACGTTACTAAACGATCCTCTTCGAATCATAAGCTCACTGACTGATGATGGAACTTCTTCCATATCACAGAATATTATTATCGCTGATGTTGGCTCGAAGGCATCCGTTGTCCAGGAGGTGTATTCCCCATTATATAGCAATAAGGATAAAAAAGTAGAAAATAAAGAAACTCGAGATACGCAACAAGCATATTTTGAGCTGGTCCAATGTCATCTTGGCCAAAACGCCCACCTTGACATGGTAAGCTTGCAATCAATGGGCGGACAAACAGTCAATTTCTCCAATAGAAAGGCTTTTGTTGGTAGAGATGCCAAGATGTCATGGTATTTAGGTCTTTTCGGGGCCCAACTATCAAGGTACAAAACTGATAGTATGATGAAGGAAGCAGGATCCACCGCAGAAGATTTTGAGATAATCTTTGGTATAGGTGATCAATCGTTCGATGTGACATCAAACTTGATACATACTGGTCAAAACTCTCGAGGAAGAGTTCTTGTTAAATCAGTAATGAAGGACAGTTCTAAATCGCTATTTAAGGGAATGATAAAGATAGGTAAGCATGCTAAGGCTTCGGAATCTTATTTGGCTGGCCATGCAATTTTGTTAGATAAGGGAGCTAAGTCTGATGCTATACCAGGTTTGGAAATTGAGACCAACGAGGTAAAGGCCACACATTCGGCATCGGTGGCACAACTTGATGAGGCACAGATCTTTTATCTTATGAGTAGAGGGTTAAGCAGAGAACTTGCAAAGCGTGAAATTGTAAGTGGTTTTCTGGAACCGTTATCACGTAAAATGGGTCCAACTATCAGGGCGTGGGTAAACTACCTAATTGAGAACAAGTGGTCCGGAAAAGCACTTATGCTTAAGACAGACGAGGCCATGGAACAAATTCTCGAAGTAGAAAAATCCAGATACAGAGAGACAGAGGATATTTTCGAAAAGCACTATAAATACAGATAGGGAGGTCGAGTGGTAAAATACATATGAATAGTGACCGGACAAGTCCATGGATAAGGGCTTGTAAAACGGAAGACTTGAAGAATTCCAATCCTTTGGACTTTGATTATGAGGATAAGAAGATTTTGATAACGAATGTCGACAATAGAATCTACGCAACCGACAGGATTTGTACCCATGCGTACGCCGACTTATCAACGGGATTTCTAAATGAATCTGAAAAAACTGTGACATGTCCACTGCATATGTCTATCTTCGATTTAGAAAATGGAAAACCTCTAAATTTACCGGCAGAGGAGCCGCTCAAAACTTATAATGTTAAAGTAGAGAGTGACTGGGTTTGGATTATGGTCGACGGTTAAATATGGTTCAAAGACTGGATTTAAATTATGCTATGGAACGAATTGATAACATATTGTGGTGGGGGAGTTCGTATCCCTCCAGTGCATCGTAACAAAAGGGTCTGATTGCTCATGCGAATCGCTATCTTATTCAATATTAAGTTGTCGAAGATTTCGAATAAATATATTTTTACTCTGCCTTAACGATGAAACTGGCTGCGCTTTGTTCCGGGGGTAAAGACAGCACTTTTTCAATTTACAAAGCACTTCAAAATGGTCACACAGTTGAATGCGTAGTTACCATTCACCCATCTACAGATGATAGTATGCTATTTCATTATCCGAATAGTAGAATTGTCAAATCCGTTGCAGACGCTATGCAGATACCTTTTGTCGGAGTAGATTCTAAAATGAGACCATCGAAAAAGGCAGAAACTCAAGTATTAGCACAAGCAATAATGAAGGCAAGATCAGCCTACGATATTGAAGGCATTGTGCACGGAACTATATCAAGCAGATTTCAAAATGACATATTTCGGAAAGTCTGTTCTCAGTATGGCCTCGCAAACTTTGCACCATTATGGAACGTTCGACCGTACGACTATCTTCAAACTCTAATTGATAGTGACTTCCACATCAAAATTGTATCAGTATCCGCAATGGGTCTTGACTTTTCATGGTTAGGAAAGGATCTCACCCGTGAGTTGATAGAGAAGCTTGACGTACTGAGCAAGAGATACGGGATAAATATATCATTTGAAGGCGGAGAGGCTGAGACAGTTACAATAGATTGTCCAATCTTTAAGAAGAGATTATCAATTAAAAGATCTAAAATAGAGTGGGACGGTCAAAGGGGAATATTTGAAATATTAGACCATGCATTAATACCGAAAGAATAGGAATATGCTTGACAACCTGCGAACTGGCTTAAGGAGTGCAATTAAGAAGATCGTCAGGGCTTCAGATATCAATGAAGACTTGATCAACTCTCTTTGTAAGGATGTCCAGCGAGCTCTCTTGCAGTCAGACGTCAACGTTAAACTCGTATTGGAAATAACCAACAGGATAAGAGATAGGGCAATTAACGAGGAGCCCGTGAAGGGACTAACAAGAAAAGATCACATTATTACTATCTTGTACGGAGAACTAGCAACACTATTAGGATATTCCGGCCAAACGATCAAAAATATAGATAAATCCCAAAATCCAGAGGAGAGAATTATAAACTTTGAACCTAACAGGCAAAGTACTGTCTTGATGCTTGGAATTCAGGGCAGCGGCAAGACCACTGTAACTGCGAAGGTAGCACGATGGTTATTGAAGCATGGTTATAGCGTTGGAGTAATAGGGGCTGACACGTGGAGGCCCGGTGCGCTTACACAATTGAGGATGAACTGCAGCAGAATTAATGTAGAGGTCTATGGTGACGAGACTAACTTGAATGCTATAGATATTGTGAAAAAAGGTCTAAAGCACTTCAAGATTCAGAACATTGATGTAATTATTATTGACACGGCTGGGCGACACAAAGAAGAATCAAGTCTCCTGGCGGAAATGCGTGAAATGCGAAATGAGATTCATCCCGATCTCGCATTACTTGTAATTGACGGTACCATAGGACAGCAGGCCTTTAATCAAGCCAAGGCATTCCATGAGGCTGCCGTTGTAGGGGGCATAATTGTTACAAAACTAGATGGGACGGCTAAGGGCGGAGGCGTACTCTCCGCATCTGCGGTAACAGGTGCAAAGGTAATGTTTGTTGGAACTGGTGAACGAATCGATGATCTTGAGGTGTTTTCTCCTACTAGTTTTGTAGGGAGAATTCTTGGTATGGGAGACATTAAGGCAATTCTAGAAATGGCTCGAGGTTTAGAGCTACAAGCTGATGAGAATCAAGCAAGAAGACTATTGAGTGGCAAGATGACAATCGAAGACTTTTATGCGCAGATGGAAAATGTTGGGAGAATGGGTATTAGAAATGTTATAGACAATTTGCCAGGGATGTCTGGAATGGTAAAGGAGGACCAGTTGGATGCTCTAGAGGTAAAAATGGAGAAGTGGAGGTTTATTATTCAATCTATGACGAAGGATGAAAAAAAGAACCCCGAAATAGTCAACGAATCAAGGAGGAAGCGCATAGCAAGAGGGTCAGGTCTCACAGAGCACGAAGTCAAGGAGTTGGTGAAACAATACAATAACTCGAAAACACTGATGAAACAGACCAAAGGAAGACAGATGCAAGGTATGCTAAGGAAATTTGGCATCGGTTAGTAATAGTATTAAGACAAGAGAATTACTTCGCAGACTTCAAGATAATTATGTGTTGTGTAAATATTGCCTCCTAAGACAGATCTCGATCAACACTGAGATTAATTATGCTTCTCAAATTACAACTCCATTAGTAAACAAAGGCGAATGCAATATTTGTAGCGGACTTATGCAGGAAACAGACTCAATTATGCTCCGGATAAGCGAGACTTTAAGCAATGATTATAATTTTAACACCTTTTTGATTGGCGCAACTTTACCAGCTAAACTTCTTGAAAAGGAAGACAGAATCAGAGCTCGGTTGAAGATACGCGGAAGAGAGAATATTAAAAGCCAGTTAACCAGGAATTTGAGGAAAATGTTCAGTGAAATGACAAAGAAGCAAATTGATTTCCTTCACCCAGATTTAACGATAAAGTTGCAGTTCCAGAGGGATACCGGCCTTGACATAGATATCAAAATGAGACCTTTAATTATGCTAGGCAGATATATAAAAAATAACAGAGGAATGCCGCAGAGATCAGGAGGTGAACACAATGGTGGTAACGAATTATCATTACAAAGACAATCTTTCCCAAGTGTCAACCTGGCACCACGACTCGGGTCAGTAATATGCACATCAGAGGATTCAAGCATTCAATCAATAATATCCAGAGAGATTTTGAGGCTTACAAAAGGTGAAGGACTAAAATTTTCCTGGATTGGTAGCGAGGATGAGAACAGCCTTGTTTCGGGATCTGGAAGGCCATTCTTCGTCCAAATTCGGAACCCTAAAACTATATGTCTTGATGAGAGAAGACTCAACTTTCCTAGGTATGGGCTGTCTGTAAATATAGAGCAGTTTTTTGGGAAATTACCTGAGCAGCCAATTCAATTTATCGCAAAGACAAGAATTGTTATAAGGGCTTCAAGACAAATGGGAGAAGAAGAATTCCTAAGAATAAAATCATTGGCTAATTCTAGAGTAGTCTTCAGAAATCAAAAGAAAAAATTAAAGTCATCAGAAAAGAGAATCTATTCTTTAGACATTGTAAAAAAAAGTAAGGAAATATTTGAGCTTGATGTAGTCGCTGATGGTGGGCTAGCCATCAAGCAATTCGTCGAAGGACGAGAATGTATAAGTCCGAATATCTCTACAACTGCTAACTTGAAATGTGAATGCTTACTATTTGATATTCTGGATGTGTGTATCAAAGGATACTAGTAACATTTTTCTTATACCGCACACAATCTTCCATGAGTAGGTATGCCTTTTGATCCTTTGATAAAAGTACGCCATGCAAAAGAACAAGGGATAATTCCATCTGAGATTTACAAAGTCATAGTAGATCGGTTTCACATCGTAGAAATGGGAATTCAAAGGATAGAGAGGGCGTCAGGACTAAGGTACCCTTACTACTATATCGATCCAACTCTCATCATCGCTGCCCCATCCTCTTCCGCTGATATTCAATATGCCCAATTTGGTTTTCTATATGCACAGACCATTCCGGTGGTAAAAAAAAATAATGAAATTGACATAGTTGTTCAAGTTACAGCACCATTAGTTGTATACGGCTTGCTTGGGACTATTCATGCCATTCTGGCCCATGAGTTCATGCATTATCTAGAGCTACTGAGTAGGATAATTAAGATGGAGGTAGTTTCCGATGAAATTAGCGCAAGCTTATTTGAAAATAGGTACCTTGATTCTGGTCGCTTGATAGAGGCAAGATTTGTGTTCAGATCTGATAGCGTGTTACGAGATCATATTACTAGAAAATTTCCTGAGGGTTTCAAAGATACGAGACTAGAAGAGAAGACAATAAAATATTGGATGAATAAGGGACTCCCCTCAATCTCAGTGTCTCTAGATTCCAACGTAACCAAGATACCGGTTGAAGCTATGGCGAAGCTAAATGTAGATCAGGGCGTAAGGGACAAGATCTTTGAATTCGAAAGTGCAGCGATCCAAGAGCTGAAGAATAAGAAATAGCATCATGAATGAGAATTAGTTATACCATCCTATCAAAGGAAGAAACAAATGCCGTAGACAACTACCTTGATAAACTGGCTAAACATCGCAAAGTAATCGGAGCTTGTCTGTACGGATCTAAAATCGCAGGATATGGAAATGCAGATAGCGATATAGACCTAATTGTTGTTGTAAAGGATTACTCATATACGGTAAAGTATTCTTATTCCAGGACAAAAGAGGCCAAAATATCCGCACTCATAGTTGATTATAATGCCCTGCAAAAGGATGTAAAGAGAGGGTTATTAGGAGAATTTGTAGCAGGCAGATTCTTGCATAAATACAAGGCCCTAATTAATCAAGATCTATTTAAGTCAATGGAACTTTTGTATAAGAAACGTGTCATACTAGAGGAACTATCTGAGATCATAAGAACCACGAATATTCTGTGCACTGAAATAAAATTTCCTCTGGAGTTCATTATCTTTTCAAAAATTAAGCGGAGGAGTATGGTATATCCAGCTGCATTATATAGCTATTACAAAATGTATACAGGCAGTCGCGCCGAAGAGAATTTAGCTTTTGCACAGGAAGGTTTCAAAAAAGCTCTTGAAGAAATAATTGCCAATGATAAGGACTTATTAGTCCTGAACCAGATATCGTCAAAAACAGACGATTTCGTATTACAAATAGGTAAAAAGTGTTTGATTCAGAACAAACAAGGGGGAAGAAATACCACAAGTCTAAAGTTCTCAAAATTACATATGATCAGTTCATATTTTGTACACGTGTACGCTGGCAGAAAGGTTTTTCATTATACAATGAGAGAGGCAGAATCAAAAATAAAAAGGTACAAAAGTCAACCAATTACTCTGCCAGAATTTATGGCATCTCCTAGAGAAAAATATTGGAAACTAGATGAAGGGCGAGTTATCGCGGGGAGGAACAAGAAATGGTTGGACCAAATAGCAGAATCAGCTGGCATAATTCAATATACAACAAGGAAAATTCGCCTGGGAGACATAAATAGTAGAACTATATGTTACACACTTCAAGATACCTCTATTTATGACCGTAGTATATCAATTGTCGCGAAAAGATTTGCAACATTAAAGGGAGTAAAATGGGCTGCGTTAAATTTCTGGTCTATGTCTACAGGTTTGCTTAAGAAACGTTCCTATAAAGTAGATTCTTTAGAAAGACTAGGCACCGAGTATAAGGCGCTCAGATACCTACGGAACGAACTGGGTCTGGACACACCTACTATATTGGGCGTTGACTTTGAGCGAAGAATACTAGTAACAAATTTTGTTAAAGGGCAAAGTCTGAACATGTTCATTCAGAATTCATTGAAAAAGAAATCAACAGCTGGAAAGGAAAATATTTTATGGATAACGACAGCTGGAAGAAATATAGCTATGATTCATTCAGCCCACTGCTCTCTCGGAAATATAAAGCCGAACAACATTATTATTAACAATAGTGATGGCATCAACAGTAGGATATTTTTTACAGATTTGGAACAATTCAATTTTAGCAATGGTGAAGGTGATAGTGATCCGATTTGGGACATTATTCAATTTCTTTGTTGGAGCTTAAGAAGAACTAAGAATATTTCTGTTGCCAAGGAAATCATAAGAGAATTCTTTGCAGGATATTTTTCTTCCAACTGTCTGTCGACACGATTTATGAAAACTATGACGATGAAAGATTATCTCAGACAACAAATGTCTAGGAAATCTCTTCTTTACCTTGAACAATTCTATCCATTAATTTCAACAGCTATTACGCAATCGATTCATAATGAAATTAACAGATACGCAAAACGGGAATAGCTAAGTAATGAGATAGTTACCTGCAGGTTTTCACATAATCAAGGTCACATTACGCAGAGCCCACAATATTAGTGACAAAATTACAGTAAGCTGCTACGTACTATTCTTGCCTTCGGATTTATTTCCGGATTTTGCTCCCGTCCTATGAAATTCAGTAAATCCGCATTTCCCACAGCTAAAACGGTCCTTATGTTCTGCCATGAAAACACCTCTCCCACATCTGGGACAGTCTCGTTTGGTACGAATAATCTTGTTCTCCTTTTCTACCTTGTAAAATTTGTATACTTGGACCTCACCTCTTTTAGAAGCACTTGTTTTTTTATCTGCCATTATTTCTTGCTCCTTCCACCCTTCGCTTCGGCAGCTGCTGTTTGCTTGGCCTTCAATTTTGTTGCCTTTTCTTCGTCAATAATTTTTTTTCTATCTTCTTTTGACATATTTCGTAACATCATGTATCTTGGCAATTGTTGCCGCGCGTCTTCTAAAGAAGGGTATACATAAAAAGACGCATGTATATCGGTCCTTCCTGTTTCATATTTCATCAATATGGGTATTATCTGTTGTTGCGTGTTCAAATGAAAATGGCCCGCAACTAATGAAGCAGCACTGGCTTTATTCAACTGGCCTTGAGTGTTTTTTATAATTACTTTAAGTTCTCTTCTGTTCAACAGGACGTTATTGCGATCTTGTACCGTCACAACTTCTTGTAAACTCAACTGCTAATGCATCCAGTTTTAGCTCTTATAAATTTTTACAGGACCTAATTATCTTTGTTTCTATAGTACTTTTAGTCGTAATCATGATTTTAAAACGATTAAATTGTTGGCGGGTCCGGTGGGCTTCGATCCCACGACAACTGGCTTCGGAGGCTTATGCTTTCTTATTCCTTGGATAGATCAGCACCCTGTCCTAGCTGGGCAACGGACCCCCTGCAAACACAATTACATGAGTTGAGCGTCATATATAATAGTAGACTTTATACATGTCCCTTACAGACTCTTTGCCGAGTTTGGACTTGGCTATCATGATAAAGCGGTTGCTTGACAAATTCTTCCCGTTGTTAATATACACTTTATCCACGAAATTTGAGAGAATACGGACTTGGATATTATCAGAGCCTTTGCCATAGACATTGATGGGACGCTAACGGAGAATGGAGGGGGAATGGTACACCTAAACGCGCTAGCTAGTTTAAGGTACTTAGAAAATATTGGCTGCAAAGTTATTTTTGTTACGGGCAGATCGTCAATTGAGGCGTATATATTATCTGTCTTTAGTGGAACGACAAATATTGCAGTTGGGGAAAATGGCGGTGCGGTAACTGTGGGACCACAACAACACTTAACTTTTGCAAGTAAGGAAAAATGCATGGAAGGTTATCAAATATTAAAAAAGAATATAGACGGTGTAAAGTTGAAAAATGCCTTCAATAGGATAACGGAAGTTGTTCTATGTAGGACATTCGATATTGAACAAGGACAAAGGATTTTGGATGACAATAAACTCGATTTATGTCTCACAGACAGCAAGTACGCTTTTCATATTAACGAAAAAGGAATAGATAAGTCGGTAGGATTAAAGAAGGCATTAAGTATACTAGATATAGACCCTGCCAATGTAGTTGCGATAGGAGATAGCGAGACTGACATTCCAATGTTTAATATGTGCGGTTATAGTATCGCTTTAAACCATGCAGGAAAAAATGTTAAGGCTAGCGCAAAATATGTGGTCAATGGACGTCAAGGAGAAGGTGCTGTAGAAGCGATTGAATTTATTGTATTTACCTTTCTGTCAGGTTCCGTGAATAGAATTGACGTTTAGACACCTGCTGAAGGTTGTACGGGAGCTAATTTTTTTGTCAGCCAAAAATCTTGGATACATTTCTGAAGAGAGAGAAGAGGATGAAGAAAACTTTGACATTTCAGATTCTCCGAGAAAGGAATTTGGTGACATTACATGCAATATTGCATTTAAACTTAGTAAGAGCGTTAAGAGACGTCCATATGAGATAGCCAGAGATATGGTTGAAAAAGAACTAAACCCACACATTAAAAATTATCAAAAGAACCGATCACAGATTTCAATGTTACCAGCTTTAGACGTACTTGTTTCAGCCGAAGCCCATCCCGCAGGTTACATAAATTTCCGAGTAAATTATGCGGTTCTGGGTCGTATCATACTGAAAGAAATAATTACAAATCCGAATTACGGTTCTTTTGATATAGGAAACGGCCAACATGTCATAGTTGAACATACAAGTGTTAATCCAAATAAAGCGTTACATGTGGGTCATCTCAGAAATGTGATACTTGGTGACACGATATATAGAATGCTGAAAGCAACCAATCATAAAACGACTGTCCTAAACTATGTCGATGACTCCGGTTCTCAAATAGCTGACATTGTTGTAGGCTTTATGTTTGCCGGATTTCCCCTAGAACCAAAAATAGACAGCAATACGGCAATCATGAAATTTGATCAGTACTGTGGTGACGAAGTCTACACAAAAATAAATAGAATGTACGATATCCATCCATTTCTTTCAGAGAAAAGAAAATATGTGCTCAAAGAAATAGAAGATCCAAAATCGGCTATTGCAAAATTTGCCGCAGATATTACCCTCAGGGTACTAGAGAATCAATTAAAAACATGTTGGAGGGTGAAAGCACGTTATGACCTTTTGAACTTTGAATCTCATATAGTATCTTCTGGTTTATGGTCAAGCACGTTGGGAATGTTGAGGGATCGGGGACTTCTGATTCTAGAGAACAATGGAAAAAACAAGGGCTGCTGGATAGTTAGAACCAGAAATGGGGGGGACGTGGAGGAAGCTGATAAGGTGATACTTAGAAGTGATGGAACTTCGACCTACATAGCCAAAGATATCCCATACGCAGTATGGAAAACAGGTTTGGTTTCTGATCCATTCTCTTATCGCAAATTTGCGGAACAATGGGATGGCTCAATACTCTGGTCAAGTACTACAAATGATTCAGATCAAAAGGGAAATACTTTTCCTGACTTTCAATCTCGGAACATGACTATAACCATTATTGATTCAAGACAATCTAGGCTTCAGAATATAGTATCATATATTCTGTCTTCGTTGAAACCAGAAGTCACCAACGATAAGACAACCGTTGAAAAGCGCAACAGCAATGATTACATTCACATGGGATATGAAGCCGTAACAATAAGCGCGCAGACAGCTCATATGCTTGGCCTGGATATTGGAGAGAGAGAATTTATGCACATGTCAGGAAGAAGGGGAATTTACATAAATGCTGACTATATTCTTGATAGACTTCACGAGAAGGCGTACGATGAAGCAAAGAAGCGAAATCCAACACTAAGCGAAAACTCGCTAAATGAAATTGCAGAAAAAATTGCTATTGCATCAGTAAGATATTACATGAATAAACACGACTTAAACAAGATAATCTCGTTCGATATAGTTGAATCTCTAAGCCTTGACGGTGATACTGGTCCGTATCTGCAATATTCTTATGCACGAGCCCAAAGAATACTTGAGAAGTCTGGGCAACTTTATGACTCTAATGTAGAGGCCGATTTTGAGTTATTGAATGAAAACTCAGAGACGGACCTAATCAAATTACTTTCAAAACTAGATCTTGTTTTGGAGGATTCTGTGGTGACACTTAATCCAAAAACTCTGGCCAGATATGCTCACGAACTCGCGACAACATTCAATTTTTATTATGAGAAAATCCCTATTTTAAAGGAGAAAAATAGGGGAACGATGCAGGCAAGACTTGTACTTGTTGATGCTTTTGGAATTGTGCTCAAAAATGTGTTCGATCTGCTCGGGATTGAAGCATTACGTAGAATGTAACGCATGGGGTAAGCTCTGGCAGACCGAATGTAAACGCAAATCTAATGTTTAGTACTAGATTTCTAATCCAGACCGAGAGAAAGAGTTATTTAATGCTTAAATTAAGCGGAACGAAACCTGTTACAATACGGTGGGGTGGCAGAGCGGCCATGCGTTCGCCTGCAGAATGAAAAATACCATGCAACGAGCGAATTTATAGGGGTTCGAATCCCCTCCCCACCTTTGAACCCTCAGTTCGATTTCAAGTACCATGGGATCAAGGCAAATCTGGATTTATGATAACTTAATGAGGGTAACGATGCAAAATTCATACAATGCACCCAGGATATCATACAATGTTCAGGAAAATTACGTGCATTAGCGCTCTGTTCCTTACAAGAAGCATCTTTGGAAGAGATTTAGTAGTCTCCCCTGAGAACGATATGAGATATCTAAAAACCTAGGTTCATCACCCCCTTGCTGCAACAGCAATAAGTCACTTCAAATAAAAATGAAATAAACGTTTAACTCATACCCTATTTAAATTCTACATTACTAACTTATCGACAGAAGGTGGACACAACTAAAGTCATAAA
>JAATVT010000131.1 GCA_014523685.1 Nitrososphaerales archaeon TH5893 | reverse complement strand
AGTAGGTGAGTGTTTTTGTATGTGGATTAAACGAAATCAATAAGTAGCGAGCAGTAAGTCCACCAGATTCAATATATTTAAAACTTAGACTTGACTCCGATAAAGTCATAATAAAATACATATAGTTAACATAATATTTTAATTCAGCAGCTGGGTCAAGAAAAGACAAAGAGAATAACAATAAGGAAAGAGGCAAGTGCTGGAAAGAATCCTATGGGATTAGCAGCGGCCGTTTTGTATGTCTCATACCTGCACAATAACATTAACAATAGTTGTTCATAATAAGAAGACAACAAGAAAAGAACATAATGAAAATAAAAATAAAAAACATCATCTTCTTCTCTTCTATAGAAAAAATGATGTTATTGTTAACCGTAGTTTCCTATTTGTAAATTAGTAGCAAACTTAAGAGCTGTTTCAATTCTTTTCACGCAGAAGCATGGGGCGCACTATAGAAATAACCACTCATCTAATTTACTTCTTTCAAAATCTATTTTCTTTTTATATGATTCTTCAGATGGTGGTTCAAGAAGAGTAGCAGGACCTTGTTCATTGTAAAAATCCGCAGCAACATATCCTGCCTTTTTATTTCCAACTTCCATAAAACAGAAACCCTTCCCATCAAATCTTGGCGATGATCTCTTGCCTCTATCATTTTCAATATCGTCGACAATTTGTTGGCTAACTACTTTTGCTTGAGCTTCTGCAAATACTCCAGCTTTAGGAATAGCCGTATTTTCATTTACCTTGATTTCAGTTACATCCCCTATTGCAAATACATTTTCATATTCCGTCTTAAGACTGAACTTGTCGACATTAATCCAATTTTGTCCCTGTTTTATCAGACCAGAATTCCTTATTACCTCAGGTACTTTGTGAGGAGGAATCCCTATCAACAAATCATGATTTACTCTCTTTCCATTTTCAAACTCTAACTCTTTCACATTTGAAACTGTCTTTATTTTATGTAATGGATGGAAATTGATATGGCTATCATTGAGCAAGTTAATAACATCTTGACTCACTTTTGCCCCAGCTACAGGTAAAGCGATTGGAGTTGGTGTATAAATATCGATATCAATCGAGTCCCTCGTGCCATTCTTAACTAATATATCATTGATTAGTAAAGATGCCTCATATGGTGCTGGGGGGCACTTATACGGAATAGATGTTATACATACTGCTATTCTCCCTCTTTTTAATGAAAGTATCTTTTCTCTTAGTTTTGGAACTTGCTCTGCATCATACAGATTAAAGCCTCCATTTTCTAGAAATCCCTTGACTTGTTCAAGTGCAAATTCTGATCCTAATGCTATTACCAAATAATCGTATTCTAATCTGAGAGTCGAAGAACCTCTGATTGTTACAGTCTTTGAAACAGCATCAATTGCTGTTACTTCACCATTTAGAAATCTTATTCCTTTATTTTCCAACCTGTTCAATGCTATTTTAGAATCATCCAGTGTTCTTGTTCCATTTAAGATCCATAAATTTACAAGTCCCATCATGAAATAGTCTTTTCGATCGGTAATAGTAATTTGGTGTTCTACTGGTTCTGACGATGAAGGAAGATTTTTCCGCAATAAATTAGCAGCTGTTAGCCCTCCAAATCCTGCTCCCAAAATTAAGATACGTTTTCTTTTTGAAGACAAGTACCAAATGGAAAATCAAGTCTAATGTAAAAGGATTTATTTTTATAATGTATCCCAAAAGAATACATTATTGGCTTAAGGTAAATGTAATAAGGATAAAAGTCTACTGTCTTAAATATATGAGTGTAAAAAGGGTCTGCAAAAACTGTGGAGATAACATTAGTGAGGATAGCAATTCTGATGAGTTTTGTTCAGAACAATGTGGAGTAGAATATCAAATGGAACACAATAGGAAGTAAGAGTAGAATTAAAGTCGTAGAATTAGCAGGACTATCCAAGAGTATAGGAATTAAGTCCACTCTTCCTCTTCTGTTATGTCACCTATTGTTCCATTAGTGGCTAAAAAAAGCTAACATGATCCAAATGTTGCTCCATTATCTGTTGAATGGAAATGGAAGTAGAGCAAAGAAAAAGAAGAAGATGGCGATGCATTACTTCTTCCCTTCTACAGATTCAATATTTATCCTGCAAGCTTATGACTTATAACAAGCAATATTTCTTTATAATATGAAACTTATATTAATAAAAAGCTGATGAAACAGAACTTAATCTCCCTATGAAGCATAGGCTAAGTTATGGAAATCGTTGAATCAATAACGTGGATTTCAATAGGTTTTATACCTATGTTTGTTTGTCTGGAAGTAACTTGGAGAAAGGCAGGTGCAAAAGGATTGAAGGTTAACAAGCCAAGACTAGAAGAAGAAATGGCGCCTATAGCAAATGGCCTATAGCAAAACAAACGCTGCAAATAGATTTCCGTCACAAGTACCATTATTTCTATCTTCGGTCCGAATAGTAGATAAAAAAAGTCATTATAATGGTAAGATTATCCCTACTGTAGCCATTCCTTTTTCTTGCTCTAAAAAATATTTTCTTATATGTAATTCATGCCTATGGTGTGCATCCTACTTTATGACTGATTATCATAGTAGGAGTGAAGCAGCAATCTATTCTCATTGCCCAGTCTGTAATAAGAAGCAGATAGAGTCAATTCCGATCTATGGTAACGATATAATATAAATAGACTTGATTACAATCCAATGCTTGGATCCTTATTATACTAATAGTATAATTTTTCTCATAAGTAGGTTCTTGTGGTATGTAATGGTATCCTTTGTAATTTCCGCCGTGAATCCTTTCTTGGTTTCTCTGAGTTCTCAAAGTGACTTGGTGATAAGTTGATTTGGTATGATGAAAATACAAGTTCCCATTAGAATCAGGGCAGATAACTACACAGTTTTTATTGCACGAGACCGGTCTCTTAGAGCTTTATTGATTATTGATTATTGATTATTGATTATTGATTATTGATTATTGATTATTGATTATTGAAGATAGTCTATACCTAGTAGTATCTCTGTCTTCTCAGAATATTCTATTCTTCCATTCCATTCATGTCAAATGCATTATTATCATAGGATTAAATAAATCACTGGGTAAAGTATTCTTTAAGACATGAGGAGCCCACCAGCAAGCTCAAATATTTTTAATGTATAATACTATTAATCTACCATTGTCAGACGCTACTCAAATTGAAATTCGTACAGTAAAAAAGGTAACTCTTGATGGCGGAACTCTTATTGATGGCTTTCCCAGTGGGGGACTAACAAATTCTATTGCTTCAATGTGTTTTATGAAATCTCTACGAAATGAACTTATTTCAGTACTAGATTCATCAGCATTTCCACCCTTATCTATGATCTATGATGGAATCGCAAACTTTCCCGCCAGAATCTATGCAAATGAAGATCTCAAGGTTGCCTTTCTTATATCCGAATTAAATCTGGATCAGTCTATGTATTATGTCGTGTCAAGGACAATTTTTCAGTGGGCGAGGGAAAATGGGTGTGAGCTTGTGATCAGTTCTGGAACTATATCTGCTGAGGAGTCAAAACGATCTAAGGAACGCGATCTGCAGAGCGTATATGGCGTGGCAAGTACTGAAAAAGCTAGAGATAAAATGAAAAACATTGGGATGATACCTGAGCTACACAGTGGGTCTGTAAATGGAATCCCTGCTTTGTTATTAAATGAGGGGGCGAGAAGGAATTTTGATGTTATAGTTTTGTTAGGCAAAATACTAAAGGGCTCATCAGAATTCAGATCGGCTGCCGCAATTTCAGAAGCAATCATGAAACTAGTTCCTGGATTATCGTGTGATATTCGTGACTTACTTTCAAGGGCAAAAACTATTGAACAAGATTTAATGAAGGTTAGAACTGGACAAAAGAATTCTACTATAAATCTATACCGATAGTCGTAGTAAGACCTGTTTTCTGTTAATTGATATCTATGTCACTCTTTAGCACTTTAACTTTATCATATAAAACTCAGCCCAATCTTATTTCTTATTTACTTGTGGAAATATTGCTCCTATCTGTTGCATCAAATTTAGCTGATCTACCACATCCCAGTGGTCAGCAATTTTTTTGTTCTCTACCTTATATAGATCTGCAGATCTTATGCTAATTTTTTTGTTTGTTGGTGGTCTTCCTTGAAATTCTCCTTTATGTGTTCCAGTAAAATTAAGGAACACCACTACAAGGTCCCTTTCTGCTATTATGTGTTCTATTTTTGCCTGGAAATCTGGGAATGCCTTAAATTGAGCAATTAAGAATTCCTTGAATATCTCAGTCCTAGCCAGCGGACTTTCGCTATCAAAATATTTTTCGGTGGCTGATATATCGTGCTCATTAAAAACCT
>JAATVT010000016.1 GCA_014523685.1 Nitrososphaerales archaeon TH5893 | reverse complement strand
GCGTAATGTGCTTAACGACAATGAATGGGAAGGCTGGTTGCAATGGATGAAGGCTGCTTTTGCCCAAGGTGCAATAAGTGATTATTGGAAAGACAGCATTCAGCCTGAGAAATGGTTTGATCCTGCATTCAGAGAATTCATTAACAAAGAGGTGATCAGGGAGAATTAGATCACTCCTCTTGGAATAATTAAACATTTGACATGTAACAACAAAGTTCCTGCCCCATTCATCATGCATCAACAACCAAGTATATCACAGAATCAACAACCATCTCTACCCAGTCAGAAACCATTTGATATACAAGGACTCAGATTTATTCAACTACATTCCTTATCTTCAAGTTGTATTACTTAGTTATACATTATGAGTTTTGAGTTGTTTTTGTGGACATCGAAAAAATAACATTTTGTGCTAAGTTATAGCATATGAATGGAATCTGTGTGGGATGAATAGTAATGCCGGTATTTTCATACCAAAGATACACAACATCAGAGAGTGAGAATAAGTGTTGACTTTAGATTCAAAAAAATACAAAGAAGCAGAACGTCAGAGTTGGGATAGTGTAGCTAATAATTGGCAAAAGTGGTGGAGGACAATCGAGATAGGTGCTGAAAAAGTTAGTAGACGGTTAATAGAACTTGCAGAGATTAAACTGGGTTCTAGAGTTCTTGACATTGCAACAGGCATAGGAGAACCAGCTATTACCACCGCAATTCAGATAGGTAATAATGGCCACATATTAGCCACAGATATTTCACCACAGATGCTATCTGTTGCAAAACAAAGAGCTATCTCTTTAGGCCTACAAAATGTGATTGAATTTAAAGAGGGAGATATAGAAACAATTGACATACCATCTTCAACGTTTGATGCGGCACTCTGTAGATGGGGATTGATGTTTTTACCAGATCTTAAGACAGGTTTATCAAATATTTACCAATCACTAGTAGAAGGTGGTCATTTCGCGGCGGCTGTTTGGGCTTCACCTGATCAAGATACCTTAATTGCAAAGACAATGAACATAGTTATGAAAGAAACTAACAGCCTACCGCCTCCACCTGGAACTCCTGGACATTTTAGTCTGTCGGACGAAAATAGTCTTAGAAATTCATTTATGATGTCAGGATTCAAAGCCCTTACTGTCGAAAGGATGAACGTGTCTTTTGATTTTGATTCGCCTGAAGATTTTACAGCCTTTACTAGTGAAACTTATGGTCCTCTTCAAAAAATACTAGCAAAACAAACAAACGAAAGAAAAGCAGAGATATTAAAAGCAGTTACTGAGGCTGCAAAAATGTATTTTGACAACAATGTAGGAAAAGTAAGGGTCGAAAATGAAGCTATACTTATTGTTGGTAAGAAATAAGAAATAAATGAATTTTTGAAAAAATTATTCTTGGAGATATCAGTAATGGCTTTTTAATTATTCCTTGGACCTGCTCTATGGTATGTTCTGAAATTTCAGCTCTTAATTTATTAGTTATGACCAAATCCTAGTATAAACTATTTAATGATTCTTCAGATTTCCGGTAGCTGAAGAAGTTGTTCACTTTTTTCACACAACTCACCTAAAGTTTCGGAAACTGTTGAACTTTTGTGTTTGCAAAAAAGGAATTGAATGACTTCAGACTTGACCATTATTTGTCATTCTGTCCTATGGATCAGTTATTATGCCAAAATCCTCCAAAGGGTCCAAATCCGCCGCCATTGTGAAACGATCCAAAACCATGACCAAATGGTCCGAACCAACCACCACCAAATCCTTCATGCCCTCTTTCCTGTCCATATGGTTCAAACATTGACTTTCCCAACGATCCTATTTGTTTGCCTTCAGATGTATGTAGAACCTGACCATTTCCAGCATCAATAATCACACGGTGTACCATATCATTTGTTGGGTTCGCTACAATGTATGTGTATGTTAAATAACCTTGGGTTACACCTATATGCCCTCCCAATATTGTTCCATTTGCAATTTGGCCTTGTGCAGTTTGAGCACCGGTTAAAAATGGCGTCTTTGCATTTTCTACAAAGAAATTCTTTATTCCATCTCTAACATTTACTGAACCATTGATTTTGGGCATATCGCCATATTGAGATACATTTGTAGTATCATTCATTTCCCGTTGTTGCAGTGACTGTTGTGCCCATGAATTCTCTAATGGTGATGCTGCTATGAAGACAACCGAAAGCAATATTCCAACTCCTATTATTGCTGGAATCATCACCTTTTTTTGTACAATTTTTTTTGAAAATGTTGTAGTATTCATTGTAAGTTGTTAAGAGTTGATTTTTAGTTATAACCATTGTTTACCCATATGACGTAACTTTGTTACCCGATGTTTACTTATCTTGTTAAGTGCCTGTTGATATTCAAGGGAAGATAGAAAATACTCTTTCGCAATGGAGTCTTCAGCGAAATTCACCAATTATTCCTACCTTAAATATTAAGTATTAATATGTGCCATACTACAGACATGAATCAAATGTACTCCATTTCGTTATCAGATCTCATACTGTTGGCCGGCAGCAACTCTGCCTCAAATGGTACACCTCCTCCATGATTATGTCCACTAAGTTAAATTGGTACATGAATATCGAGATAGAATCTATATAAGAAAGGATGTCCTCCTGAAACTTTACGACTACGGAGAACTCAATCAAAGCAGACTTATGAGCTATTGCGGGTTGAACAATGTGAAGCATAAGGAGATTTTAGATGACATGGTCAAGAAGGGAATGATAGACAGGATGGAAGAAGCTTGGGGAAATAAAATGGTAATTAAATATAAGGTTTCAGAAAAAGGAAGAGAAATTCTCAGAGAAATTCTAATGCCATATGAAGAATTTTTTCCAAGGGGTGAAACAGGTAAACTTTGATGCTAACGATGATTACAGGTAACAAAGTTACCACATTTCTTATAATGCAATGGGGGGCAATTAGTTTATGACTGATACACAAAAAGGCAAAGATGACGACAGATCCAAAGAGAATATCTTTCAGATAATGGATGGAATTATCGCTCAATTAAACAGAACTAAAAAGATGTTTATTATTATGATTCTCACTATTATGATAATTCCACCCATAGCTTTTGCACTTAGCTTTGCATTACTAGGGCCTCCTTTTCCATTTCATGATGGAGGGCCTGCTGACAGATTTGGACCAGGCTTCAATCCAGCTTTTGGTATTGCACGTATGATTCCATTTCTAATCTCTATCATATGGCTAGGAATTGGAATATGGCAGTGGTTTGTGCTCTCAAAATGGACCAAGAAATATGAACGCTATAAGGAATTACAGAAAAAAATTGATGAGAAATTGAATGATGATAATATTGAAGATAGAAATAAGAAGTGACAACATCTACGATAACGAAATATGCTAAAAGAATATGTTACCGTTTGACATCATAAGATGATGGGTAATGGCTAATTATCCTACTGAATATCGTTTTTAATTAATCTGAACACATATCGGTAGGTTCTATTTTTATACATAACTGAATTTAATATCTCATCATCGGGTAACAAAGTTACGTCATATGGGTAAACAATGGTTATAACTAAAAATCAACCCTTTTCGTTTTACAATGGAAACAAAAATAAAAATAAAAACAAAAAAACTACCAAGTGGAAAACTACTAAATGTTGCAGTAGTTATCACAATGATGGCCTCTATTGTTCTTGCAGCATGGCAAATACCCACAGCAACAGCTTCTTCCTTAGAAGAAATCAAAGTCAGTCGTGAAATATCTGCACCAGTTGATCAAGTCTGGGGTATTGTTTCGAACATAGACAACGATACAAAATATTGGTCTACTTTCAAAGCTATCAAAAGTATCAACAAAACAGGCAATACTACTGAAAGAGAGGTTACACTTATAGCAGGTCCACTGGGAGACACAAAAACTCGTCAAATTGTAACTGTGGATCCAGGACAATTTGTAGTAGAGACAAACCTCACAGAGGGACCAGTAACAGGCACAAGAGTACTTGCATTGAGTCAGCCTGCCGAGGATAATACAAAAACCAAAATTGATGCAGTTTGGAAAGTTGATTTGTCTGGCATCCCACTCCTTGGAAGGGGCTTTGCAAAAGATGGCATTACAGGAACAACAGAAGAGGCACTTGGTAAAATAGCACAAGCAGTAGAATAAGAGGAACCTTTTTTGTTTGATCTAGAACCAGAAGATACAAATTGATCAGTCAAAGACCAAACAACCATATTTTTTTCTGCTATCCCGGTATTGGTTCAATTTTATCAAGGCTAAATCAAGGTCTATTCACGAAATATTCTTACCTTGATCTGAATAATTTTAAAAAACAATGTCTTAGATCTCTCTTGCCATGGAAAAGCCGATAAGTGACATTAGTTTTAATTTCATGTCATTTTACTTCAAGTTCCGCGATTTTTTCTCGCCACCATATCAAAATGTTAGAACAGATAGGCATTCGATCAGGTTGGAGTGTCCTCGATTATGGAGCAGAATCCGGCAGTTATACTATTCCAGCTGCTCGACTTGTAGGACCAACAGGAACAGTCTACGCTGCAGACATTCATACTTTAGCTATAAGTCAAATTCAGAAAAAAGCACTTATGAAGGGACTTAAGAATATATACACTATCCTAACGGATTGTAATACCCGGTTACCTAGTTCTTCAATAGATGTCGTATTGTTATTCTATGTGCTTCATGATTTTAAGAATCCTGATTCAATATTATTGGAACTGGATAGAGTAATCAGACGTGGAGGTCTTCTAGCAGTTATCGATCATAAATTTGATGAAGATAAAGTAGTATCAATTTTTAGTAATGCTACTGAAAATTTGAGACTCAAGGACATGGGAATAAGGAGTGGCAAGAGAAAAGGGAAAATGATAATTTTTTCAAAGAACTAGTCTAGATACTGTGGACGGGATTATTAGAAAATCTTCAGTAGGCTTGCTGAGCTAGCTCGTTACACAAAAGGGTAACAGTCTGACGAGGGAATACCCACAAACTATCCTTTCCATTAAGCCATCAATTACTTTCCTTTTGTTGCATTTAGGATTAATCGCTCGACCTCATTCCATTTGAAGCTATAGGTAAAACGGTAGTAGGATTTCATGATGAAGGCTCAAAACTAAATCCTAACTACCACAATACGTTCGATACTCCAGATACTCTTAATATAGAATATCTTACCGCAATAACAAAGTTGGAATTGACTGCAATTTTAAATATAGATGAATTGAACTGATAGTAAAGAGGGCATTTAAAATAGGAAGAGCAATTTCATCCATTCATTCATTCAAAACGTACGAATCTTTGAACCGATAAACACCTAATAATAACTACATTATCCCATCTTTGACTAGCCTCTGTTTACATGCACACTAAGGTGCAATTTTGGCCATCCTACGAATTGCAATTGCACCAATCCATGAACCTAGGCCATCGATTATCGCAAGAAGTATTGCGGTCAATGTAAAGAAGATTGCATTGTTTAACGAAGGTCCCTGCATGACTGTAAAGATGTTATCTGAACCTGGAAGCACTACATGATAGATAAGACCAAAAAGGAGAGAGCCTAACATTGATGCAAATAGCAGCCATGCACCTACTTGTTGTATCTTCTTTGGCCTATTGAAAGATAGCATTACCGCTGCTGCGATTGGTGCAACAAAAATCACTAATAAAACATACGCAAACTGTAAATCAGAGATGACAACTTCGGCATGTTGATGTGCAATGCCATGGAGTCCGTTTACTATTAGGTGAGCCAATACGACCAGAATGCCATATCTAACTATTGGTGTCTTCCAGGCTAGTAACTCCACATCCTAACATAGTTCTTAATCAGGAATAAGCCTATAGGGTAGTTACAAGTTAAGTACGTCATACGAGCTGCTATGCTGGGGGACTTGTAGAGTTGAATGTAGGAGAAATATTCTCATTTGCTCTGAATGCAATTAAAGATAGGAAAGTTCGATCTGCTCTGACAATACTGATGGTCCTGGTCGGAAGCAGTCTACTTGTCGCTGTCAGTGCTTTCGGGGCCGGCTTCAGTGACTTTTTCAATAAGCAATTTAGTAATTTAGCTCCCAATATCTTATTCGTTTCAAGTGTGCAGCAAGAGTCAGATACTACACCTGTTGGTGGGGTTTCTGCTCCTTCCTCAGCAAAGATTACACTTAATTCGGCTGTAGAGGCAAGAATACGATCTCTTGCATTTGTAGATCAGGTCGTCCCTTCTTATCAAAGTGACATAACTGTACAATCTGGCAGTGAATCCAAATCCTTCTCCTTGCTCTCTGTCGATCCCACTAAATTGTTACTTGTTGCCCCTACCCTAACTCTAACTGAAGGTTCTACCTTTCCATCTTCAGCTGATCCAACTGCAATTCTTGTAGCTGAGGATATAGCATTTCCTCCAGGCGAAGCAACCCCTTTCATTAACTTGGGACAGAGTGTGAGGCTTACTTATTCATTCGTTGAGCCAGAAACCGGTGAAGCAAAGGAAGAGTCGAAGAGTTTTGTTGTGAGGGGCGTAATTGAATCTACAGGGAATCCTACAGTTGATAATGCTGTTGTCATAGGTTTACAGGCTGGTGATGCACTGCTTCAAAGATCCGGTAAATATGATTCGCTCTTCGTAGCCGCTAT
>JAATVT010000130.1 GCA_014523685.1 Nitrososphaerales archaeon TH5893 | reverse complement strand
TTAAAGTGATATGTAATAGGACAATGAGCCTAGGATAATATAGTCAACCTGGTGGTCTAGAAAAGAGATACGAAATAGACTATAAGAAATGTATACGTACTAGCTTAGAACTACTTTTAATCGTTAAAAACTATTGTAGAATGTTGGTGTAGGATGTTTAGCGTTAGTATTGCTGCTATTGCAATGACTCATTGATTCATGTCATCCTACATCAACAAATCATTAGAAATTGTATTCTCCATCGATGACCGTTACAGACAGTCCCTGAGCCTGGCTAGTTTTCGGAACTAGCTTCGTCATCTCCGCCCGACTCTGTATCTGTATCCGTGTCTTCAAGAGGAACATTAGGTATGTCTACAGTATTTTCGTCTGGGTAAAATGGAAGTATTTGTGATTCTTCTGTTGGAGTTGGTGGTAATGGTGTTGGTTCTGGTGTTTCAGCTGGAAGATCTCTACACCCTGGAATATCTGGCTCTGGAATTGCTTCACATGGATTATCTAGAGTTGGACTTGGTGTAGTTGGTAATAGTCCTCTTGCTAACGCGTTAGGAGGTGGAACTGGAGTTGGAGTGGATGTCGAGCTTCCAAACAGTGTAGACTCTGGCGAAGGAGTTGGAGTTGGAGTTGGAGTAGTTGTAGTCGCAGGAGTTTGAGTATGAGTATGAGAATATGGTTGAGAAGATGACATAGTTGGTGGTGTGTCCGGGTATCATATAAGTATACTAACTACGTTTACTTATCCCACAGTAATTCACATTAATTGTTATTTGATGGCAGACTATTTCTCGTTCATGAATAATCGTCGAACATACTATTAATGTAATTCGTCAATTCATTTCTTAATTCGATGACTTTAGATCTCTTGTCCCCGTCTAGATTAGTTACCAACAATGTATCAAGACCTTCTACCAAATATTGAATGTTAGATAGGGTTAGTAGGCTTGTCGTAGAAGTAGTTTTATCGTCTCTTCCGCGTTTCTCGGTGTTGGTGCCCAACAATATTACAATATAAGGTTGACTGTGTTAAAGTTTGTGGTGATTCGAAGGTTTCCAAATAATCAGAGGACGGGGAGACCCTCAGATTAGGATCTTCATGGTCTTCAGGATAGATGTCATACAACCTTGGTCTAAATTGCCTGCCAGAGCATGTCAAACAGTTTCTACCTATTCTATTATAAAGTAAATAGAGGAAGGGAAGGACTAGAATGCTTAGGGAATTTGATAATACCCCTGTCTTCTGTCGCAACTGTAGTCATTCCATCGATTGTCATAGTCCAGAAACTGTGAATTTGGCATGCTCTTTTCATGAGTGTCTTTGCAAAAATTATGTTGATCACGACGACTTGCCTTTCTTTGAGGAGCCTCGATGAAGACTCTAGCTTATGACATCCATGGACTCTCATGATCGGATAAACGAGAATTGGTTACAATGTCTGGGGATAAGGCTAGAGAGTAATCCAACGTTCTCAACACATCCCTTCTTGTTTATCCACGAGTAATGCCAGAGAATAATGTAGTTACTTCACTAATAGGAAACCTATTGTATTAATCTCAACTGCACCAAGTACGATTAAATCTCATTTTCAGCAAGGAGTATAATAGAGTTGGTACGAGGCTGTTAGTTAATGGAAAATTAACTTGTTCGAGCGGAAGCGGGCAGCAGGATCAGTCCTTGGGATCTGTAGCGCAACCCGGTGTGCAAGGCTCTACCACCTCTGGTTTTTTGTGTCTAGTTTCGTCACTATAGAATTTACAAACTCGTAAAGTTCAACTAGCCTCTGTATAAGGAGAATAATCTCTATCGGAATGAAATACAGAGGCAGTGAAAATGGAATGAGACCCAGCAATCTTCATTTCCTAATGAATTGCAATATTCGTCCAATTTTTTATGTTCACCGCTACCATCATGGCCAGAATTCTCGAGCTAATTGATTTCAACCTTCCAAAGTTCGATCTATTAGGATTAACGGGTGATTTCATTTCAGGTTAATGAGCAGATACACATAAAACCAGATATATCATTTGGTTGCCTTATCATGGTAGACATTTTACAGGCCGCCATACTCGGGATTGTGCAGGGTTTGACCGAATGGTTGCCTGTTTCAAGTTCCGGACACTTGGCTATTATACAACTTGCAATGGGTCTGGAGGTCCCCGTTTTTTTTGATCTTGTCTTACACATCGGTACATTGGCCGGAGTCTTTGCAATCTATAGGAAAGATATTATTTCAATAATATCCACAATTATTGCTATTTTGGTGACTTACCTCCCTTTCAAAAATAATTTTGTTAGAAAATACTCAATTAATAAATGCGATGTAAAAATGATCCGATTAATCATCATTGGTATGATTCCAACAGGTGCAATAGGAATTGCATTCAAATCCTTCTTTGTATATTCTTTTCAAGACGCAGTCGCTATTGCCATCGGTTTTGTGGTAACCGGCATTTTAGTACTTGTAACAAAATTCTTGAAAAGTGGGAATAGGGAACCAGGAGATGTAGACGCAATCCTGATTGGTGCCGGCCAAGGTCTATCCATCTTTTCTAGCATATCAAGAAGTGGCGCCACCCTCTCCATAGGTATGTTCAGAAAATTGAAGATACCCATTTTGGTAAAATATTCGTTTCTGTTATCTATTCCCGCGATATTGGGAGCCTCCATTTTTGATATCGCTGCATCTGATAGGGAGACCCTTGCCCAGATGTATTCGATACCTATTATATCATATGTGGTAGGAATTCTACTTTCTGCTATCGTAGGCTTTATCTCTATAAAATTTTTGATTCATGTCATAAACAATGAATCATTCTATCTTTTTTCCTTTTACTGTTTCGCCGTAGGGCTTGTAACTTACCTTTTCTTATGATTTATCAGACTGGGGCACTCGTACAACTTAGTCCTCATAACTTTGATCTATTCTGATCCCTTTCGTAGGCCTCTTTAATGTATTCAACAACCTTTATTGCATCGTGTTCTTTTAAACTTAATCGATTTTCGTTTATATATATAGAGAATGAATCAAGCTGTTTAGAATACTCCGGGAATCTTGATCTAGCCTGTTCTACAATATCAGTGTAGTTTCTATGTGGAAAATATGTTGATTTTGCTGTTCTGGCAATTATGCGCTTGACTCGTTCAGTGATAATCTTTTTCCTACATGCAACAAAAAGATTAAACCTGATGTCAACCATTGCTTCGGATTGAATGCATTCCCCTGCCCCTTGGTGAAACGTCACTGCAACTTCATCATCTGCATCAGTAGTACCATTTCTAAATAATTCAAATATCTTGCCTATTCCCACCATACCAAACTTTTCTAATTCCATTGCTCTGAGGGCTCCGATACTTGCCCCTCCAACGACGTGAAAGTTCTTGTTGGACAATAATTGGTAGACTTCTATTGGAGTAGGAGGATACTCCTGCAAGAACAAACCGTCAACTAGTCCGACGAAGTTTATTGCATTAGGTTCTTTTCCAGAGTTACTAAATGTCGAAGCCGATAACATTAACAGGTCCCCTTTCTTCGCGGGGGCTCTATAATCTGCTTGAAATATCTTGCGCGCTTTATCATGGCTTAAACTGGGTCCAATGAAAATTATGGGCTTGCTCGAACTCATCTGGATAACTCCCTGAAATATTTTTTTGCCCGCCAACCTATAATACTCTTGGTAATCTTGAATGTCTCAAGCCCAGGGACTATTGCTCTCACAACCGGGATACCAATGTCTGGATTTGTTAAGTCTACAATTGCCACGGTTTTAATCCCTACACTTTTTAAATTTTTAAGAATTAATTTTATATCGTCAAGTATATCTTCATTGCAATAACTTTTGATTTCGCTGAACTTAATCTTCTCATTAGACGGCATAAATTGCCAAGCCTTCTTGTCGTCAGTATTATTTTCTCCGTAATGTATTTTTCTCAAATCATCTCTTGCACCCTGGATATTTGCTGCACGTGTTTGTGACACTTCCGTAATTGCCCTTGATAGTGCGATTCTTGCATCAGGGTGGGTTCCATGTCCCTCTGCGAGATATCCATAATCATGACTGATCCATTCTATAGAGCTGGCGGCGAAAGTAGGGATTCCTATGTCTGAAGTAATATCCTTAATCAGTAGTGGCAAATCCGAATCGTGAAACTTTCTGGCCAACTCTTGAACGCTATCTATTTGATCTCCTGATACTTCGACGTCTCTATATATTGTGTAATCGTCTACGAATTTATCGGGAGGAATAGATGGGATAACAAAGCCTCTCTGCTTTAAATTGTTCTCTATTGTTTTCAATAGGTGGAATGGGATAGCACGGGCACGAATTTCGGATAAACTCGAGGCGTCTCTTTCAATAACTTCACACAAGGCATGGCAGACCGCTTCTTCCAAAACATTCCCTGACGCAAGACCATTTGTGTGATGAAACGCAAAAGGATTTACAGCTGGGTGAGAAGGCGAGTACCTGAAGAGCACCAGAGGGGCAGGGACTAGTACTTCTCTCTCGTTCAACATGTCAAATCCCTGAAGAAATTCCATTTTCATATCTTCCTGATAATGAAAATTGAGTGGCTCTATGATATCATCAGGGTGAATCAATGAATAAGATTTGGTTAGTTCCTTTATCGTCCCTCGAACATAGGCTCGACCCATGTTACCACTAGGCAGGGAGCAATAACGTTCTATTGATTCCATTAAAGCACTCGCCTTTGCTTGTTGACGAGTCATACCTTTCCCACTGTATACCCAAATATAGTCCTCCGTTCCAGGGAGGACTGCCGAATAATTTGGTATCCCGAGTCTATCCATACTTGTGATGTCAGCCAGTCGAGTAACACCTATATGTTTGCAGACTTGCAACGCTTTCTCTAGTGTCGCCGCGGGGGGTATCGTCCTAGAGGTTCCACCCTTAGACCATTTTTTTTGACTCTTAAGTTTCAGCCCGCGCTGCATTTCTGCACTCAGTGGAAGTGCAAGTTCATATCAACATTACTAAGATCTGCGTCATTAGGAATATATACTAGGTTTTTGTTTGTGTGGATATTTGGATTCAAGACAAAGGGATGCTGAGATTATTAGCGAGATCTTACTTAGGGCCGCGAGCGAACCCGAGTTTAGAAATTCGCTATTAAGAGAGCCGAGCAGAGTCTTGCAAGAGTATAATATTTCAGAAGAGGCCAAGGCAATAATCAGGACCAGCATAACAGATTTGACCCAATAATTTACCCATAGCCATGACTTACTCATTGTACATCTAATGACCTCATTCCAACCAAGTAAAAGATCGTCATTTTTCTAAGCAAGAAGTTTTGGATTAATTTAGTCCTGGGTTATTCCTAATCTGTTTTACGTAACGAAACTTTGTTTGTATTTGACTTTAGCTCGCAGGGAGATGTGTACTGATGCTTTCCCCACCAGACTCTGATCTGAGCATATATGTCCTGTCTTCCGGGATCAATCTGTGACGCATCGACTACGATATCTTTCTCAACATTGAATAACAGGGCCTTTGCCTCTTCAATACTTGAGGGATAGTAGGTTGTGTCGTCTTTAATTATTAGAATCCAGATTCGATAAGGGAGTTTCGGATTTCTGGTCCAAAAAAGTGAAGCTTTACGTAGACTGCCACTATGAACTAGTTTCTTAGAGCCAGACTTTAAGTCAATATCTATTTTAATCCTAAAAAGATTATCATGTAAGTTATATGCCCTCTCCCAGCTTTTTTGATCAAATACCTGTCTGATCTTGCCGCCTATTGTAAAGGCAATTCGAAATGTTACTCGTTTATCTGAATTTAGTTCTGTTCGAGAACTGACAAGTTTAACATTTTCAATCTTGTTGTGAAGATCTGCCAACTGAATTGCAATAAGGTATCATTTATATCCTCAATAAGTAGTTGTTGTCATTGTAATGCACGCGGAAGTGCTTATCGCTAAGGATAATGAGCTTGAACTAAAGCTTCAAGATGAAGATATTTCGGTAATGTATATTATTCAACACGAACTGCTAAAGGAAAGGAGTGTAGAATTTGCAGGAATGATTTTAAAACATCCTCTTACCCGAGAATACTTCGTCCGAGTGGTAACAAAAAAAAAGGATCCATTTGAAAGTATTCAAGAGGCGAGCACTAAAGCGTCAGAAGTAATGAAGGAAATATCTAGTATGCTAAAGCCAACACTAAAAAAATAGAGATGATTTTTTATGAGGTTTTGTCCTAAATGCGAGACACGCATGAAGTCAAGAATCGAAGAGAATATTTTTACTTGTCCTCAATGTGGATTTTCGGCTAACAAGGAAAATGGAACCAGGGAAACTGAACATATGAGGAGCTCTGATTCACCGTACTCAGACAAGACGTTAGGTAGTTCTCTTAAGATTATGGATTCTGAGATAAGTGTTGACGCACTTCCTACGACGGCTATCGATTGTCCAAAATGTGGAAATAATAATGCCTATTGGTGGATGCTGCAGACTAGGTCGGCCGACGAAGCTACAACACAATTTTATCGATGCACAAAATGTGGACATACCTGGCGTAACTATTCCTAGATTCAAAATCCTTCGTAGTGACACAATTTGTTGTAAGAATCTATTTACCTAGGTAAATGCTCAAACCCTACTATCAAACTGGACCAAGTAAAGACTATAGAGGTTGACATAACAAGATGTCGAAAATTTCTCCCGGGCTAATGCATTCTGGGTCTAAGAAACGTCATTTTGGTAATAAATCGAGTTGTTAGAATAAGTATGCCTTTCCTAGTTGCCTCAATATTGCCCCGCTAACCTAAACAGACGTCTTCGAGATGGACTGTGCAATAAGCAGTAAGGTATCGCAATGTTTAAAGTTCTCATGCTACTAGCGTATCCCTGGATTAGCGTTGGTATTTATTGCTAGAACAAAGTC
>JAATVT010000129.1 GCA_014523685.1 Nitrososphaerales archaeon TH5893 | reverse complement strand
TGAAAGAAAGCCAGAACCACATTGCGTACATCTCAAACTGAACATTTTTCCCTTTGGCTTCCAGCGTCTGAACAAATTAATCATGGATACTATTATTATTTCCAATTGACTAATTAAGATTTAGATTTGTAAAGCAGCTCTGGCAATAGGTTGCATGTTGACAAGCGGTAAGATTGCCTATATAGAATAGTATAAAGATTTGGTTGTCGGGAAAGATCGAAAATTTGTGGTACATGGTATTGTAAAATCATCAATTAGCTGGTTTCGATACCCGAATTAGGATACTGTAAAAAATATCAACTTCTAATGATAGCCTTATCCTTACTAATGTTTTGCTGATTATGCATTCCTAACCATTCGATTCATGAATAACCTGCTAAGGGTTGTGAACAAGGGATAATTGTTACTTGAACCTCGAGATTTCAGCAAGTGCAATAACGAAGAATTGTAAAAAGATTCTGGAATTGTCAGACAAAAAGAAAAAATTGGTTTGAAACTAAGGAACTGATTCCCTTCAGTCGCATTTAATTATTAATTAAAAAAATTTTTGAAGGATTACTCGATCCCTAGTATCTACCTTGCGCCTCTTAGTCACTTTGATCTCTACTTATCCCGGAGGTGTTGCAGCTGATGTATTTTGATCCTGAGTTGACGTTGTATTTGTTGCGCCCCCACCTGCGGAAGGCACAACCACTATACCAAAATCTGAGCTCTCCACAAATTCTCCCATAGGAGTTCCGCCAACAGCTTCGACAGTGACTTCGACGTCTTTGGGACCCTCCTTTTCGAATGTAAGTAGTTGTATGCCAGTTCCATCATCTGCTTTCTGGTTCTTGAGATCTGTTAATACAGTGCCATCGGATTCAGTTACCTTAAAGCCATATCTTACTTCGTTCAGTATATTTTCCGCAGCACCAGTGAAGATGATGCCAAATTCTGTAGGCTTCCCAACCTGAATAACCTCTGGATCCCATAGCAGTTGAATTATATAGGTCCCTCTAGCTGTCTGGATTTTTAAAGGTGGTTTAGGTATTTCTATTTGACTCTGGGGAGCTGGGGGCTGCCCTTGGCCAGTGGCCTGCAGATCGTACACATATTGTATCGGTGGGTTACCAGTTGTTACGTCGGCGAAAGTTTTAGCTTTCACCGGGTAAGGGAGATTTCTGTCGACCCAAATATTGTTATCTACTCCCTTGTGATAACTTATCAAGGTCGTATCAAAGGTTCCAGCAGGAACGGTGACCTTGGCTGCTCCGCCAGGATTAACAGGCGACCCCCCTATTGAACCAATTTTGCCCCAATTAACAGCAGACAATGACTGACCAGGCTTGGGAACAAATGATTCAAGCCATTGGATTGTATTTGCATAAGCGCTTCTGTATGGGGACATTTCTGGAGGGATAACGGAGCTCCCCAACGCTGTCAGATCAAGATCACTAAGATGGAACGTACCATTTAGAACCTTTCCCTTGTCTACTACAAATACTGGCGCATTCCAATATTTTCCTGTTTCGTTGTAATCTTTAAAATAAATAGTCATAGTAAACGGCTGACCTTGATTGGTTTCATGGTCCTCTATTTTGTAGGTATAATAAGTATCTTCTTTGGCACCTTTGCCGACATACCAATTGTCACCCTGTTGAGCATTAGCCATGGCTCCTGAACTGTGTAAGAATATGCTTAGTATGGAAATCAGGATAACAGCAAATATCGCAGATCTTCGGCTGATGTGTAGGTATTTCAAAGGATTCCAGATTTTACAACTTTTCATTACTAAAAATAGGCTCTCACGGACTCATAAAGGTTTTTAGAGGTCATCTTACGCCAATAGTCAAAATTAAGGTATGAATGGTCATAGTTACACTTTTCTACCAATTTAGAGAATTAATTAAGACAAAGGAATAATTATGACATTCTCTATTGAATTGATTGCATGTGCAACTGCCCGAGCGTTCAATTTTATGAGGTAGATTTCAAGCTTGCAGGAATGCAGGTGGTACCAACGCACAAAAATTGTGGCGATGCATTAAGCGAAGAACAGCACTCAAAATTTGAAAAAGAACTTATAAAATACTGGGGTTTTGAAGAAAAATCAAGTTAAATCGAAAGAGTTACGTGACTAGTGGAGTTTCTTATTATTATATCGCTATAAGTTTTCGTCAACTTTATAAACAGCCATTCTAATTCTGCTATAGGTGATTTGAATGACTAAAATGTTAACAGTGAATATCGATACATCCGGCGTTGATCAAAATGAAGGGGTAGAATGGGTCAATGAGATGGCTAACGTATACGCGGATATGGAAATTGAAGATGTGAAGGTTTCAGGAAATAAGATTGCATTCAAGGCAGGATTCTCTGGTATGGATGACACAGATCCGGATGACGTGAAAATGAAGGTTGAAGAGTACCTTACAATGAACGAGGCATTTCAAGCCAACAATGTAACGGTCAAATAAGCAAAGCCAAACACCTTCACTTTTATTTCTGGGCCGAATTTTGATCCTTAAGAGTCATAATGATTGATTACACACCTTTAAATACGACATGAGTAGATATTAAACAGTTAATTCCTATGACGTGTAAAGGTATATGTATTCGTCACAAGGCCCAAAAGCCAGTAGGTTCTGGCAGGTATGCTAGTGGCCAAAAACGTTGTCAGATTTGCGAGATATTCATTAAATGGGATGGATTATGGTGTCCGTGCTGCGGATATCGATTAAGAACAAAACCTCGAAATCTGAAATACAAAGCAAAATTAAGAGCCAAAAATAAGAGGTTGGAGCCGCTAGAAGCGGCCACGATAGTCATTCGCTAGGTCCTTAAGGCGTCTTTGGACGCCTTCACAAGTTGGGTATGCAAGATGTGATTTGTTTGAGAATCACTAGTCAAATCTAGCAGAGTCTCAATTACCTTAATGTTTCTTCTTAGAAATCTTTCCTCTTTCGCTAAGAGGTACGTGATCCCTACTTTGCCAATATAATGGTAACAATCAGCAAATTTGCCCTGGGATAATAGCCATTGTGACTTGGCAAGCCATAGGTTCTTGTGGACTCTATCCTTATCTAGATCTCTAATAGCACTGAGAGACCTCGAAATAGCAGAACGTCCTGCCCTTTCAATTCCAATACAGTCTAGAGCACAATTAATACCAGTTGCAATATCAGGATCTTTCAAATCCAAGTCTCGAATTTGATCTAGTTCATGTACAGGAGAAGACTTGATACCATTTAATCCTAAAATTCCTTCCACAAAATAGTAAGCCGCTAGCTTTAACCACAGGGAAGACAGTAGGGGACATTCGGATAGATTGTCAATAATCGCTTGATTTAGAAAAAGAGATTCGATAATTTTTCTTTTCCCATAATTTTTGAGCATTCCTTCATATTTCTTTTCTCTAAGCTTGGTTAACAAGGATGATATAAGAAAACTATCATAATCTTTGATCAATATCATATTTCTAATATGGATGTAGTTGGTTTCACTAATTTTGAAAAACGGAATAAATTCTAAAGTAACGCCATTCAAGGTTATGACCTTATCAAGGTCGGGTCTGTTCTTATCGCAAAATACAGCTACATCGTATTCACAACAGCTATAGGATAAATTTCCTTCGGCGGCCCGACATCCTATAACCCCAGCAGGATATTTGCTGTTATCATTAATGTATTCAATGATTGACATCGGGATGGAAGTCATAGGAACATGAAAGCAACTTGAGTAATAAAAATAATATTGTACCAAACAATTAACGACTTGACTTCTACCGGTCTATCTCACATGTCATAAGTTTTATATGAAGATAGTAGGTCACAATTGATCCGGCTCCGGTGGTGTAGTCCGGTTAAGCATTTCGCCCTCTCAAGGCGACGATCCCGGGTTCAAATCCCGGCCGGAGCAATTTTCAATTCAAGCTATCGGATTCAGAAGTCCGGTATGATGTCTTTCTTCATCTTTTTTCGACCGGGTTAATGGTCGAAATAATAGGGGGACTATCAAACTCGTCATCATCCTGTAGCTGGATTAATTACTATTCAAAGAAGTAAAAAGGTTTCTTCCAGAACGTAACAAACGAACATAATGCCTTAACCAGCTGCGACCTCCACTCCCTACCTCAATACCTAGAACCTATTAATCTGATCACCTGGTTCTTGATATTCATTAAATCTGTCCCAGGAAATAAAGACATACATAGTATTTTACTTTCTTTAAGCGGAAATGTCATGAGAATAACTTTCCTATATTCTGTAATATTGTATATCAAATCGCCAAGGCTGTCTGAATACTCTCTTAGCGAACCTCTAGCTGACAATGATTCTAGATAAAGTTGTTGCTCTTTATTTTGGTCTAATAGTGGTTTTGCTTCCTCCTGAAAACCACCTTCGATAACTTCGCCCATTGGTGTAACTACACCCGCAAAACGAATGCGCTTATCCAAGCTGAGCACTTGTGTGCTAAATTTCTTCCATGCTAACCCATTAGCAAGTAAAAATAGTCACTCAAAAATCTATCTGAGATCAGAATATTTTAGTCATAGAACTTCTGCAATTCGAGTTATCAAGGAATGCCCCTCCTTTATATGAGAATGATAGTGAATTCGCACTAGTTCGGCAATATTGACGTCAGAGAAGTATCTAGTATTGTACTTCGCCAAAAGAATATTACAATCCTGACAGTATACATGTTTAAATTTCATACCAAACATTCCTCTCTGAAGATATAAAAGACATTCATTTAGGCTCCCACTCAGCCGTGTATGTTGATACTTTGACCATTTTTTTATTGTCAGGAAAGCTTACTCTGGACATTTTATAGTAGATGACCTCGCCGCGTCTTTCAATTACTGCAACAACAGCGTCCTTGCCCATTCTTACTATCTGTTCTATTGTCTTGGCTAGTCTGTCTGCTTTAATTTTTGTACCTTCACTGATTCCGAAGACAACATACTTGGCAGGCTTTTTTCCGTACTCACCTCTTCCGTACACACGAAAGTCGACCCCGAAACCAAATCCTTCCTTTGGAATATAACCCCTACTTCTAAGATCACGATAAACCATAAACTTGGTAAGAATGTTCTTGTCCCGTTTGATAAGAATTCTCACAAGATCCTCAAAACCAAGCATTTTATCATGGTCTTTTACTGTGATTTTTTTAGTATAACTTAAATACAGAGCTTCGTATGATTTGAGAACATAGTTGCTATCTTCTTTTTCACCAAATCCTCTATTTCTTAACTGATCACGATGCTTTTCGTCGTCAACAATGAATTTTTGAATCTTCTTGTTGAGCCTAGCATCAACGGACTGTTGAAAGTCACCGTATGCTGTAGAAGTACCTTCCGGAAATGACGACTCGTCAAAATCCTGCATAACAAATAAATCACAGTCGGATCCCATTTAAGCATTCGAATAGAGTGTACTTGGATGAGAGGAGTTAACTACCGCGAGCCTCGAGGCATGCCTTACGTTAGGAGGGAATATATCAAAGGAAAACCTCAAATCAAGATTGCAAGATTTTCTTCTGGCCAATATAAGGATAATTTTTATGAATATAAACTTGAGTTGCTCACGACAGAAGCTATCCAAATAAGGCACAACGCACTCGAATCGGCAAGACTAGCTGCAAACAAGACTATGGCAAGAGCGGGCGATACAAGTTTCTTTTCATCCCTGAGAGTTTATCCTCATGTGCTCCTGAGGGAAAATAAAATGATAGCGACTGCAGGTGCCGACCGATTACAGGAAGGCATGAGAAGAGCATTCGGAAAGGCCACAGGACTGGCTGCCAGAATACAACCTGGTCAAGTGGTATACGAAGCCTATGTTACAGCACAGAACTTGGGTCTTGCAAAGGAGGCTTTTAAAGTGGCTTCCAGCAAGGTAGGTTGTCCGATGTTGATACGTATAACACCTCTAAAGGACGCAAGCCAGAAAGAAGAAGAAGAATAATCGAATCAGTAGGTTAAAGAGCATTGTAATCCCTTAGTATTATTTGTTGAGATTTCAGTCAATCATTAGCTAATTTTCTGGTGAGCCCGCCACATAAAGAATTCAATGCTTCAAGTGTACCATGCAACCTAATTATAGAAGAACAAGTTCTTCAGACCAAAGAAAAACACACGTAATTTAGAAATCGAATTGATATCATAAGGTTTATTCAATGAAAGAATATAATCGTATGAAGAGAATAAGATATGACTCTCCGCGTAATTACTGATCTTGAAGATTCCATATTTAGGAACAAGAGGGTTCTTGTCCGAGTTGATTTCAACGTGAAAATAGATAACGGTGCTGTAGGAGAGGATTATCGAATTCGTATGACTATTCCCACTATCGAATACCTGACTAAGCGGGGAGCAAGGGTGTTACTCTGCTCTCATCTAGGGAGACCAAGCGCACCGACACCACAATTCTCCCTCGCTCCAGTGGCAAGCAGGTTATCTGAAATATTAGCCGGATCGAAAGTTAGGTTCGTAGAAGACTGTATTGGAGACAAGGTAATGAATGTCGCCTCTGAAGGACAACCAGGTGATGTTTTGTTGCTTGAAAATCTTAGATTTTATAAAGAAGAAGAAGCTAACGACCCAACCTTCTGTGAATCGCTAGCTTCACTGGCAGACATTTATGTCAATGATGCTTTCAGCACATCGCATAGAAAACATTCGTCAACATATGGGGCAGTTCGATTATTTAATACTCGCCTCGCAGGTTTAAACTTGAACAGGGAAATCGAGTATCTTTCGATGATCAAAGAAAACCCAGATAGACCCTTTTCTTTAGTCATAGGTGGAATTAAAATAAAGGACAAGATAGGTGCCTTAGAAAATTTACTGCCGAAAGCTGACAAGCTTCTGGTCGGGGGTGGAGCGGCGTATACCTTTCTAAAGGCAAAAGGAGTTAAAATTGGAAAGTCACTTGTAGACTACGATCATCTGCCTTGGGTAACAAGAGCGCTTTCAGAATTTGGTGATAAAATTCTTCTACCGACTGACCACCTAGTCGCGGCTTCCAGAGACAACAACTTTACTACACTAGTAGCGGGCGACATCCCTGACGGGATGGCTGGTTTTGATATAGGCAACGAAACAGTACATCGTTATTCACTAGAGATAGGCGGCACGGGCAAGGGAACTGTTTTTTGGAATGGTCCTATGGGGCTTTTTGAAGTCGGAGCGTTCTCAAATGGGACAACAAATGTGGCAAAGAGTATGGCCCTAGCATTCTGGCGTGGCTCTAAAACTTTGATCGGGGGAGGCGACACTTTAGAAGCAATGAAGCGGGCCGGTGTTACCGAGAGTGAAGTAAGCCATGTTTCGACTGGTGGAGGGGCAACGCTTAGGTTCTTGGCAGATGATGGAATGCCGGGTATAAGTGTCCTAGAGCAGAGGTAATATCGGAATCTATGTGAAACTCCATTGAAACTCCAATATTGCAATAATGCAATTGGATGGGAAATCCTTGCACGCTTAAAGTAAGAGTGAAATCATGTGGCTCTTTATATCCCCAAGAGCGAAGCTCAATCAAACAATATTAATTGCTACTGCCTTTAGGTAAGCAATATTGGAATCTTGGGCTCCTAGCATCAAAACATAACTTCCAGTTGCTAGGTCAGTGGAAGGACTTAGCACGAATTTTACGACCTCAGTCTTGTTCTGCTCAAGCAAAAATGAATCTTTACTAAATGACCATGTGGAATTCCCCAAATCTCCTGTAGGTGTGAAAGTTGCTGATGCAGTCATATTGACTCTATCTTCAGAAACAGAAGTGGACGGTGTAATGATTACATCTATGCTAGCTGTGTCTCCTTTCCTTATTGTGATTTCTTGGGGTGAAGTTTGGACAGAGAATGGAAGATTTCGGTCCGAGTCTACTCTCCCGATCTTGTTCTCCGACCACTCCGTAAACCATATTTCGTCGTTTTTCAATGCCTCGGAACTTGAAATATTTCCGTTAGTTGCGCCTAGGGATGGGCTGCCCACGGAAAGCTGCAATGCATTCGCTATGCCACACATATTTACGCCTTGAGGATCACACTGGCTAAATAGTATATTCTGTGAAGGTATCCAATATTCTATCAAAGAATTATTATTTGGAAGAAAATGTGCAATCTTGTTACCCGTATGTTCGTTAAACCACAACGACCCATCATCTGATTTATGTATCCAATATGGTAATGTGTATGCCTGAGAAGAAAAACCCTCTGCACCACCAAAAATACGCTCCGAAGGCTTTGACGTTACGAATTCAGTAATGTTCCTGTTATCTAGAAGAAAATTAAAAAATATACTTGTTCCGTGGTCTGTAACCCAGAGGTTACCGGAATCCTCTAATGCAATTCCCACGGGTGAGCTGAGTCTACGGGGAAGATCATAGGTATTGAATGTCTGCTCAGTAGTATCGTACCTAATGATCTGGCCCTTGTGACCGAAGGCTAAAAGTGAAATCCACACCGACTTATCGTTGTTATCAGTAACTATAGAACCAGTGCTTATAAGATCTCGATCAATTCCCTCGAAGCCTTGGAGAGGAAGAGGGATTTCAGTAATACCCTGGGAGGTATTATTCGACATTTCAGTTGTATTTCCAAACCAGAGAGTAGGCGATCGAATACCTGCAAAATACAAATTTCCAATTGCATCGAAGTCAAGAGAAACAGGATAAATTGAACCGAATGATTCAGATCTAGCTGGGATTTTGTAGGTTTCAAAGGTGTCTGATGATGGCTCGTATTTCCATAAGGAATTTTGTTTTTCATCTGTAAACCAAATATTTCCGTGCTGATCAACCTTCATTGTCCAAACTTGAGAAGAATCCGTGGGGTTTTCGCGAGATGGCCACACTGGTATTTTACGTTCCTTTTCAAACCTCTGTTCTCTCAAATCATAACTACCGAGCGAACCATTTTTCGTTGAAAGGTACCAAACTTTTCCTTCGTTGGTATCGACAACGATACCTAACGGCATCTCGCAGTTACTAGGTAGTCGTATTTCTGATATATATCCGTTAGAATTCGGTTTCGAAGCAGTTCCACAAAATTGAGTCTGAAACCTGTCGATTGAAATTTGCTTGGACTCCTCAACCTGTGGAACTACTGATGTCGATAAGTCACGAGTGGGTTTATCCCCGATGACAAGCCACGCAGAAACAGCAGTTATCGCTACAACCCCAATTATGGCATAAATAACGATTTTCCTATTTGGTGCATATTTGTTACGGGCTTTCTTTTTATCCAAAGTATCGAGGACTACTTCATTTGTTTCAAACTGTAATATAAAATACTCATTTTATGCTACTTCTTGTATGACGATATGCACAGTAACACGCTCCTATGCAGAAAATGCAAAAGATTATCTTAATTTTCTCAATAGGATTGGATGGATTAGATGGACAAGTTCCTACAATGATATTGATCTAGAATGTATACAAATAGGATAATCCATAATAGATTCCGGTAAATATTGATGATTGGCCAATTTGTTCGGCTTAGGGTATCAATACTGGAAGGAAGTAACCGGAGTACTCCGTTCAATTATTCCAGTTTATGACAAAGTGAATATGGCTATCTCAATGGGAAAAGCCAATAGGTATAGAGAAATGGGAATAAGAGGTAATGTCTTTCCTGGAAACAAGATACTTGATGCCGGATCCGGTTTCGGAAATATGTCTCGAATCGCTGCGAAACTAACAGATCAACAAATTGAGGTGGTTCTGTACGATCCTCTTTCGATGATGCTTTCAAGTACCAGAAACTTCCTATCAGATTCGTTAAAACGTTCTCTATCATCAGGAGTCTTTGAATATACGCCTTTTAGAGAACAAGTCTTTGACGCAGTATTATGTGGATACTCGTTACGTGACGCAATAGATCTAGAAGCTGCGATATCTGAATTGCATCGAGTTCTAAAAAAAGGGGGATCATTAGTTGTCGTCGATCTCGGGAAGCCAGACAACGAATTTCTAAGATATTTTGTTTCTTTTTATCTGAAATATGTTCTTGCAATAATCGCTTTTTTTGTAGCTGGTCAGCTTGGGCTGAAATTTAAGACCCTACATGGGACATATAAGAAATGGCCGAAAAATTCTGAGTTATATTCAATACTTTGCAGACGATTTTCAAAGGTAAAATTTCAAACAGGTCTGATCGGCGCCGCGGTTATCATTGTTGCTAATAAGTAGAAACAAGTTAAAACCAATTGTAATCCGTCATAATAGTTCATGGGTTCACCATACGAAAAAGTGTTGGGCTTGTATTGGCATGAATATTACACAAAGAATACGACTTTGAAAGAGTTTCTGTATAACCCAAAATTGTGAATCCCTACATTTTGACCTTTTTTGATGACGGATTTCTATTGCCGTTTGTAGCTGCTGATAAAATAGATATTAGGGTATGTAAGCGATGAATCTCACATAAGAGCGTTTTTAGTTTCTTCCGTGGACAAAAACCTGCACGTAAAGTTAATTAGATGGCAGATAAACTTTTTTTATATCTTTATGACCCAGGTAGACAAAGTAAGAGAAGTATATGATGACGTTAGGAAAAGTAATCATAACGTTATAACTGAAGAATCTGCCAAGGCAATTCTGACTGAATATGGGATAAGCGTTCCGCCTTATGCCCTAGTCAAAAATGCCCAGGAAGCACAGGATAAGGCAAAACAATTAGGTTTTCCGCTAGTAGCCAAAATTGTATCACCAGACATTCTACACAAAACCGACGTCAAAGGAGTTAGAGTCGGATTGAAAACTGAGCAGGAAGTTCGCGACGCATTCGATGATATGTACGGGAGGTTGTCCTCAAAATACGACACAAAGGGTGTTATTCTAGAAAAAATGGTTGACCCCGGGATAGAAATTATTGTTGGATTACAAAATGATCCGCAATTTGGACCTGTAATAATGTTAGGACTTGGTGGAATCTACACTGAAATATTCAAAGATGTGACATTTAGAGTTCTTCCTATAACACAGGAAGACATCAAGGAAATGATTGAGGAACTTAAAGGGAAGAGTATGCTCAAAGGCTTTAGAGGCTCTCAACCTAT
>JAATVT010000128.1 GCA_014523685.1 Nitrososphaerales archaeon TH5893 | reverse complement strand
TACTGAAGGTATTATTATTCTATTTTCATCTCATACGTGGATGGATTAGGCCTGGCTGGCAATTACAGCATATTTAATTTCGAAGGGTCGAACAATCATTAGAGAAAGGCTCTACAGCTTTTTACTTCTTTTGATTAGCTTCATACTTGCTTCTTATGGCTTATACCTTGTAGTTGGAAATATTTTATGAGTCCCTCAAGGTATTAATTATCTTGATAGATAACGTGTCTATTCTGAATTCCAGCAAAACCTAGCAAAACCACCACATAAGCAAAAAGCTGGAGATTGAAAAATGATAGGATCGGTATGCATATAAGGATCTAGTCCAACCGGATCCTTTCCAGATGCCTTATGGATTAGCATAATAGAATATAAGACCTGAAAAATAAGTGTCAATAATACGCTAGAGATTTTAACGATACCCATTTTATTACAAACACATATTTAGCTTTGGATGATGTTAGAATAATTGACTTTGCTAAAAAATATACAGATGGAAGGAACACCTGCGTTAGAGAAAGCTCTTGCTGGAGAAGAATTATCATTCAAGGATGGTATTGAACTAATAAATGAAGAAAATCTTTTTTTGTTGGGTGCCGCCGCTGATAAAGTTCGTAAGGATCTCAAGGGGAATGCTGTAAGCTTTGTTGCTTCCTATTATCTGAATTATACGAATATTTGTGTAGCAAGTTGTCCATTATGTGCATTTTATAGGAAGGATAGTGAATCTGATTCCTATACTCTTACTATTGAACAGATTGTGACAAGGGCTGGAATTGCAATAAATCAAATGGGTGCCACTGAGCTTCATATAGTTGGTGGATTCCATCCTAAATTAGGCATCGATTATTATGAGGATATGATTAGGGCCTTAAAGACTGACTTTCCTGATGTTACAATAAAAGCGCTAACTCCGGCAGAAATCTTTTATATTGCTCGTCTGACCAGAAATTCCGTCAAGGAGGTTTTACTCCGACTAAAGGGTGCCGGTTTAGATGCTCTCCCAGGTGGAGGAGCTGAAATTTTTAGTCCAGAAGCGAGAGACATAATTGTCAGAGGAAAATGTTCCGGTGATGAATGGCTTGATACCGCATATCAGGCACATACTCTAGGAATAAAGAGCAATTGCACTATGCTTTTTGGTCATATAGAGAAACCGGAGCACATAATTGATCATATCTTAAAAATTAGAGAGCTTCATAAGAAAACAAAAGGATTTACTACGTTTATTCCGCTAAAATTTAGTTTAGATAACACTGAATTGGAACGAACGGAGGCGATTAGTAGAGAAAGCCCTGCAACATACGATCTAAGAGTGATTGCAGTAGCAAGATTGTTGCTGGCTAGAACCTTGAATAATATCTCCGTATACTGGGTTGCTTTGGGTAAAAAACTAGCTCAGGTTGCCCTCTCATATGGAGGGAATGATATGGTTGGAACTGCTTTTTCAGAGGAAATATTCAAGGCAGCAGGTAAAAATTCCGGTACTTCTATTCAGGAGCTATCAAGTTTAATTAAAGAAATAAAAAGAGACCCCGTACAAAGAGATACATTCTTTAATATAATCAAAAGGTTTACTTGATCGGCCTGTTGTATACAGACACACTAGATAAAATTTATTGTATTGGTCTTTAGTATTCCGTTTGTACTTGCCATTAAGAATATTTTTTCTATTGCTTTTTTTCCTATTTCACCCATATCCACAGTTAGATCGTTCACGTACATTTTGATGAATTTAGTAATTACCTCTTTTTGCTGCCCTCTACCGTATTTCATTGAATAGTCAACCGCTTCATCAATATTATCAAGGCCATAAAGTATCGAATTCCTAAAAAGCTCGTCAAATTTTCTGATCCGTTCTAGTGTCATAGATTTAGAACTTGCTACGTTAATACCTAAAGGCAAAGGGAGCCCATTTGCTTTTTTTGCCCACCATTCTCCTAAATCGAGAACTTTGCAAAGCTCAGGGTATTGTTCATAGGTAATTTGTGATTCATGAATCACTAAACCTGCTTCTACCTTATCTGATAAGACGGCTTCCGTAATTAGATGAAAAGGCATTACTTTTGCTTGGAATCTACCTAATGCAAGATTCAGCAGTAAATTGGCAGAAGTCATTCTCCCTGGAATTGCAATTGTGCTGTCTCTTAATTGAGAATAAGATAATTTCCTTTTCGAAAGGACAATAGGTCCATAACTTAATCCAAAACTTCCTCCGCTTCGCAAGATCACATAATCTTTTAAATAGGCATAAGCATGGGCAGATACGGCTGTAACATCTAGCTCTTGTTTTAGCGCACGTTTGTTAAGTGTCTCGATGTCCTCAATAACATGTTTTATTCTGAACTCCGGTGAATTTATGTTGCCTGAAGCAATGCCATAAAACATAAAGGCATCATCCGCGTCCGGAGTATGACCTAATGTTAATTCAATCAAGATCTATGTATGTTTCCATAGATAATATTTTTTTCTTGTTCTTGATGGCATATTTTCATCCATTTATGATATCTTCTAATACTATTCTACAGAAATCTTTTGAACAACTTGTCTTTTCTTTATAGTTAACTTTTCCACAACCTGTATTATCCATTTTGCTAATTGGAATAGAATTTCAATGATATTCCAGAGAATTTTTGGACGTTCGTTTTGTTTGTCTTCCTTTAAATAAGCTTGCCAGCGTTTAGCTGCAATTTTTGAAAAATCCTTCTCTAGCAATTTGAAGTATGTAATGCAATCCTAATATAATAATATAGTTAGATTAGAGGTTTCTTCTTCACATGGGTTCCAAGAGTAGATTTTTTTATCTTGTAAAGAACTCCAGATATGAATTATAAAGCTAATCCATAAGGAACGTTTAATAGGCCTCCTAAAAAATTTGGATTGACGTATGCCGAAATTTAAATCTACACAAGATATTATACGAATTATTGGCAATAAGGACCAAATTCGTAATTTTGGGGTTATTGCTCATGTAGACCATGGCAAGACAACAATGAGCGACAGTCTTTTGGCTGCCTCAGGTATTATTTCTCCTTCAGTTGCGGGTCAGGCCCTTGCTCTTGATTCTATGAAACTTGAACAGAACAGACAAATGACTATCCGGGGAGCAAATGTTACGCTCTTCTACGAAAGTGAAGGAAAGGAATATGTAATCAACATGATCGATACACCTGGTCACATCGATTTTACTGGAAGAGTAACTCGTGCCCTTAGAGCAATTGATGGTGTGGTGGTTGTGTCTGACTCTGTTGAAGGTATTATGACTCAGACAGAAACTGTTACAAGACAGGCGCTTGAAGAACGAGTGAGGCCTGTTCTATATATTAACAAGATAGATCGGCTAGTAAAGGAATTAAGATTAGATGCAACAGCAATGCAAAAATGGCTTTCTAACATAATAGCTGAATTCAATAAACTTGTTGATATCTATGCAGAACCAGAGCTTAAGGAAAAGTGGAAAGTTAGTATTCAAGGAAACAGTGTGGCATTTGGTTCTGCAAAAGATAGATGGGGTTTTAACTTTAAAATCGCCCAAAAAAGAGGGGTGAGTTTTAAGGACGTGTATGATGCTTATACTTCGAATGATCAGAATGTAATAAGATCTCTTGCAGAAAAAGCACCATTACATGAGGCAGTACTGGGAATGGTTGTGCAACACCACCCTCCACCTCATGTTGCCCAGAAGTATAGAATCCCAAAGATTTGGCAAGGTAATTTAGAATCTGAAGTTGGAAGATCGATTTTAGGATGTGATGAAAAGGGTCCTGCGGTAATGATGGTTACCACCATAAATGTTGATCCACAAGCTGGAAGAATTGCAACAGGCAGACTTTTCTCTGGCACTATTAAGGATGGTGATGAAGTATATTTGATCGATGCAAAGAGATCAGGAAAGATTCAATCAGTGAACATCTACATGGGTAATACAAGGGAAGTGGTAGGGATGTTGCCCTCAGGTAATATTCCGGCTTTGCTTGGACTCGATTATGCTGTCGCAGGCGAAACCATCGCGACCGTTAAAAATATTCCACCATTTGAATCAATCAAATATGTCTCAGAACCTGTTGTTACCATTGCAGTAGAACCAAAACATCCAAAGGATCTGCCGAAACTTGTAGAAGCACTACGCAGACTTACGGTGGAAGATCCAAACCTTATTGTCAAGATAAATGAAGAAACAGGTGAGACACTTATGGCTGGAATGGGCGTTTTGCATCTTGAAATAGCGACGTCTCTATTGCAAGAAGCTGGTCTTGAAATTACAACAACCCAACCTCTGATTAATTATAGAGAAACCGTGAGTAGCAAAGCGGGTCCTATAATGAGTAAATCTCCTAATAAACACAATAAAATCTTCATGCGTGTAGAATCACTTCACGAGGATGTCATTGAGATGTTAAGAACAGGTCAGATTAAAGAGGATATGGATAAGAAAGTAATGGCCAAGATTCTTAGAGAAAAGGGCTGGAATGCAGATGAAGCAAGAAGTGTTGCTGCAATAGATCCTGGAGGCAACATGTTAATTGATGAAACTAAAGGTGTTCAATTTCTGCAAGAATCAATGGATTCTATAAGATCGGGGTTCGATGATGTAGTTCATTCAGGACCAATTGCCCATGAATCATTGCGAGGCGTTAAATTTGTATTACATCACTTTGTTCCACATGAGGATCCTGCACACAGAGGTCTGGCACAATTAATGCCAGCTTCGAGGAGATCTATGTTAGGGTCAATGCTCATTGCGGAACCAGTATTACTTGAACCCGTTTTAGGTATTGAGGTTAAGTGTCCTCAAGAGCAAATTGGTACAGTAGCAGGCATACTGTCCGGCAAGAGAGGAAAGTTACTCAATGTTGACCAAAAAGGTATAATTTCAATTATGCAGGGTGAAGTTCCAGCGTCAGAAACATTTGATTTGTCTGAGGTCATGAGAGGGGGAACCGCTGGAAAAGCCTTATGGAGTACGTACTTTAAGGACTGGCAAGTTGTCCCGCAGTCAATACTTAGAAGTTTAGTCGCAGAAACCAGAAAGAGAAAAGGTCTAAATCCAGAGCCTCCAAACCCAGATGAATTCATCGACAAAGAATAGCCCTCACTGTTTTATTTCCCCAATCTGGGGCACTGAATATGCATATAAGTATTTTTAGTTTGTAATATATAATTGGTTATCGATATTGAATTCTATACAATATCCTTAATATTAACTTCAGCAACTATAAATAATTCTTTCACATATTTAATATGTGGAAAATAGTGCCACTCCAACTACAATCCCCGGTCTACTTTCTTCACCTGTGGGTATTGTACTAAAACCTGATGTAATTATCCTTGAAAGTGATGCATCTGTTGATGAGGCTACCAAGCTAATGACAGCTAAAAATTCAAGAAGTGTTCTTGTTTCTAATAGAGGAGAGGTCATAGGAATTGTAAGCAAAACAGATATACTATTTAGAGTAATCTCTCAAAACAGGAGTCCTGACAAAGTCAGACTTCGAGAGATTATGACATGCCCAGTACTCGCTGTTCGTCCTAATAGTACCGTTGCTGAAGCACTTTCTGTTATGGATAAGCACAAGGTAAGACAGGTATTTGTTCATGCTTATGCCGCAGTTCTTGGAATGGTTACAAGAGATGATATATATCAACTAATAGAAACAATCTCGATTTCATCACAAGAAACCGCAATGAGTGGAACCCCAGTATGTATTATTGATTCAAAATCAATATCCTATATCAAAGATAGCAGCAAAGCGAAATTCTTGTGTCCGTACTGTGAATCTCCTTTCGATACAAAAGAAGGTTTGTCAAAGCATATGGATAGAATTCACCAAGGTGGAGCTGGAATTCTTGAAGGTGACATACGACAGATGTTCGAATAGTAACAATCACAGGATAGCTTTTATTAGTCTTTTATTACAACTAACGCAAAACAATCCTAATTATTATAAACAATCAGAGTATTCATACTAATATGCAACTCGACCTGCCGAGATATACAGAACGGTTTGGAGCTATAAGTTTACACGGAGTTCAGCGTGTTTATGAATTAGATTCAGGATTTAATAATGGTGGCCTGACATCTGAGTTTATCCGACGAATAGGTAATGAGGAAATTTCAGAGATTGAGCGGAAGATGGCAATCGTTATACCAATTAAAGGAGAACGCCTAAAATTACTTGAAGGAGTATTGAGTGGTATACCACATGATTGCCTAACAATTATTATATCTAATAGTCCGAGACAACCTGTAGATAGATATAAGCTGGAAAAAGAGGCGCTGGAGCAATTCAATAGATTTGTAGGTAGAAATGCGCTGATATTGCATCAAAAAGACCCAGGGTTGTCTGATGCCTTACGACAAGTCAATTATAATAGTCTTTTTGGCCCTGATGATACAATTAGGAATGGGAAGGCAGAGGGAATGATAATTGGAATGTTGCTTGCTAAGGCAGGGGGCAAAGAACATGTGGGATTTATCGATGCTGACAATTATGTACCTGGGGCTGTTAATGAATATGTAAAAATATTTGCCTCAGGTATCGCAATGTCTAATACACCTTACACAATGGTCCGTATATCATGGATTTACAAACCAAAAGTATCAGAAAGTGGTGTATATTTTTCAAAATGGGGAAGAGTATCGGAGATAACAAATCAATATCTTAATTCATTAATATCCTACTATACTGGATTTGAAACTGAAATCATGCGTACAGGTAATTCAGGGGAGCATTGTATATCGCTGAAATTAGCAGAACTATTGACTTATTCATCCGGATTTTCTGTAGAACCGTATGAAATTGTAAATGTATTGGAGGAATTTGGTGGAATTGTTCCCACTGAATATCAGGAAGCAATGGATAAGGGGGTTGAAGTAATGCAAGTCGAAACTCGGAACCCCCATTTTCATGAAGAAAAGGGAGACGAACACTTGAAAGAAATGTTCAGTGGTTCTCTTGGCAGTATTTATCACAGCAAAATTTGTCATCCGAAACTCCGTGAAAAAATTATTGAGGATCTCCGATCGAGAGATATGTTAGTTGAGGGACAGGAACCAGATATTTTACAGAAAATTAGTCCTTTTAAAGACATAGATATCCATCAATTCGCAAAAATATTATACGAACGAGCAACAAGTTTTGCTCATTCTATATAAATAAAAAGGTTGCTAGACCAGAAAATATTCTTAATTTAAATATATAAAATCTGATTATAAAGGCTTTTAAGTCATTGGATATAACGTATAATTAGTAGTTGAAGTTGAGTCAGTGCATACTGTAGCGCGGGGTCTCGATCTTCAAATACGGAGTTAATAAATATAATGTGTGGAATAGGCGGTATATTAAGCAAAAAGAATGAAAACGTTGTGCCACTTGTTGGTTCGATGCTTTCTTGTATGATAAATCGTGGTCCAGATGGGGCAGGAATAGCAGCTGATGAGCACAGTATACAATCAGACTCATTTTCTAACTTGAGATACCAGAAGCTTTCCGGTAGTAATGCTCTAGGGCATGTTCGACTAGCAATAGTTGGCGGTACCTGTGGACAACAGCCTTTTCGCAGTTGCGATGGAAGGTTGACTGTGGAGCACAATGGTGAAATTTACAATTATAAAACGATTCGAAAACGGCTAATGAAATACCACAAGTTTACCACTCAAACAGATAGCGAAGTCATCGTTCATTTAATAGAAGATTATTTTATGAAGAAGAATGATTTACTATATGCAATCAAAAGGACTGTTGCAGAACTCGATGGTGTATATGCATTTGTTGTTAAGGAAGAGGAATCAGGAACTCTTGCTCTTGTTAGGGATAAAATGGGTGTAAGGCAGATATATTATGGCGAAAATGATAGATTCATCGCATTTGCATCTGAACGTAAAGCTCTATGGAAAATAGGAATAAAAGAACCCACAAAACGAGTACTGCCATGTTATGCTGTAATTATATCACCAGATGGTTCCCTTCAAGAATTCAAGATAGCTAATCTGCCTATACAGTCTACCAAAAAAGTTTACAAGACATTGGCTTCGGCAGTTAATATATATGAAAAAAAGTTATTGGCATCGATGAAAAAGCGTACACAGGATTTTGACAAGGTTGGCATAATCTTTTCCGGGGGGATAGATAGTGTAATTATTGCATGGCTTGCAAAGAAAATGGTACCTGAGGTTATATGTTATACTGGAGGAATTAGTGGATCAAATGATATTTTGTATGCCAGACAAATAGCCAAGAAACTTGATCTTAAACTAAGGGTGAATGAACTTAGCCAAGACGAAGTCGAACAGATGATTCCTGAAGTTATTAATACAATAGAAGATACGAATGCAGGACAGGTAGAGGTTGCAATTCCGGTTTATGCCGCAGTAAAGCTCGCACATGAAGACGGAATTAATGTAATGTTTAGCGGCCAGGGTGCAGATGAGCTATTTGGAGGTTATCCATGGTATGCAAGAGTAGTGGAAAAAGAAGGATACCAAAAATTGCGTGATCACATGACTCAAGACTTACTTTTGCTATATAAGGAAACCCTTGAGAGAGAGGATAAAATTACGATGGCACATAGCATAGAGATGCGTGAACCTTTTCTTGATATAGAGGTAATTAAGTGTTCAATGAGTATGGACCTAAAGTTAAATGTAAAAGGCGCAACTGATACCATTGGTAAACACATTCATAGAAAGCTTGCCCAAAAATTGGGTATTCCTAAGAATATTGCATACCGTATAAAGGAAGCGGCCCAGCACGGATCGGGCATGCATGATATATTTGATACAATAGCCAGAAAACATGGATTTGATGAATTTACAATTTCTAGAAGATATCTTGATGTTATTCAGGCACGTGAAAAGATAGGTAGCTCACAAAGATATGGTTATCTCTTTGAGAATGAAAAAATGTGGATTGCAGAACCCCATGTACAAATGTATTTAGATAGCATTTCAAAAACCCTGCCAACTTTTGAACAAAACCTAGTGGCGAAATCCAATAAAAGATAAATGTAATGCGATGGAAGAGTAAGATAGGATACAATTAGCATCCAGAATATTTTCTTTGAATTTTATGAATCATGAAAAGTGGAGTAATGATTAGAACTGGAATGGTAATTGCAATAAACAGTGTTTGAAATAGAGCAAGTACTGCAATCGTCGTTCCGGCACCGAACCCCAATAATGCGGAAAATATGCTGCCTGCACAAGTAGGACATCCTACAAATAATCCTCCTGTTAAACCTATGCTTTGAAAAATGGAAATCTTATTTTTCGATATTCTCGTTAATTTGAGAATATAGAAGCTCAATGCAAAGTTGAAACCGACTAATGCTGAAACAGTGACAGCTAAAATAATATTAATGGGGATTAGAAGAACAAGAAAATGATCTGTAATATATGCTGTGAACATAGGAACATATCCTGGAATATTACAACAGGGGACAATGTTAACCGATGGAATCATAATTCCCTGATCAATAAATGAAATATTGTTCTTGTAAACAAAAATCTGGGATAAAAAACTAAAAATGATTCCGTACCCTATTGACGATATTATCATGATCTTCAGATATTTATTATCTGAAAATACGGTGGCGATGTAGTATATAGTACTGCCAGGATTGGCTTCTCCATGACGCTCTGCTTTCAAGATTCTGTATATTCCATAAGCAATAGATATAAGTGAAGCAAAGGTAATAGCCAAAATTGCATATGCAAGGTTTCTGAGTTCCGGTATAATCATTGTAGTTTGTTCAGAAGGAGAAGTCAAGCGCGAGTAAATTATGAAAGCTAGAATAAGAGAAAACAAGCCAATAAAAACTATTCTGAAACCACTATTTCGCATATTCATTCGTTCTATCGTAGAATTCATATTGTTTGATAATATACTAATCCACTACGATACTGAAATTAAATTTTACTATATCAGGGGAAGTTGACTGTAGTAGTCAGATAATTCTACTCAGCAACAGTTCTAGTTATGAGATTTCAGACGCTATCTTTCAAAGTGTAAGCCTTAATTCTTAGCAATGCATATAGTTAGACTATCATGCCTAGAAGTTTTGAAGAAGACGATGAAGATTACATCCTAGCGAAAATTAGCTATGTAGGTTTTGCTGATCAGTTGGGCTTGGAAGGCATAGTTATACTAAAGACATTTGAGGGAAAGGAATTTCCTATGCGCGCTTTTTCTGGAGAGGTTGCCAGACATATTTCAAGATTTCAAGGGGGTGATAAAAATACTATTCCTACGATATACAATTTAGTTGAAGAGATAGCGGTCACCCAAGATCTGCTTCTAATTGAAGTAAAAGTGTATCAAAGTGGTTCGGTTTTACGTGCGAACCTGCATTTTAAAAGCAGAAAGGATAATTTAGTATTAAGAAATTATCGTGCATCAGATGCAATCGCCTTGGCGGCCTATTATGATATACCAATTAAAGCACGAAAGAATCTATTTGAAGAAGCGATAGAACAATAGCAATAATAATTATATATCAGGTTACTATCTCTGACATCATCTTGTGTGTTATTGCATTCTTGACTTCCATTGCAATCCTTCTACCAACGCCCATTGTATGACCATAGTAATACTTTGTATAAGGTGTAGTAGTTGCCATAATAGGATTACCAGGAACCCTAAGTGAGACATCATATATTACCAGATCGAGATCTAGTGTAACAATCCCTTGTAATGATATTGGTCCAATCAATCCTGGAGGATACTCCTTCTTAACTATATCAGTAAATTTGTCGCCTATATCAAACACCTTTTCAAGTATTGATTCACGTATGCTTGCTGGTGTGTGCCCGACTTCAATATTCTGAATCCCTATATCAACTTCCAATTGTTGCTTTGCAGTCAATGAGGTGGTAAAATCATGAAGGTTGGTTTGTAATCTTCTTTCAATTCCAAGAAACTCTGTCTCTTTTTTTAATGGGGAATAAAAAAAGTTGAAATTAAAATATGTTCCTATAACATATTCCTCGATTATAGCAGAATTGAGATCCTCCTCGTTAACAAGTCCTTTTTCGATCATTGATTTCGACTTTTTCTTATAATCTTCATAAGATGTTACAATAAAAAAGGCCCTTTCCAACTTTCTTTTCGCTTCTTGAACCTTTACCATTGTCAGGCTATCGATATCTGAAGGGGTTTTGTAAATTCTAGGGTGTCTAATTTTCGCCTTTTCTAGTAAATAATATTGATTTCTCGGGGCAGTGCGTTCCTCTGCCCTCAAAAGTTCCCTATTACCGAAGATAGGTAATTCAAGTTTATTTTCAATATTATCATAACCGACATAAGCAGTAAATGCTCTATTGGCAACAATTATAGTATTTGAATCTCTCAATCTGGCCTGAATTTCTTCATTGATAATGTCGGAAAATTTATCCAGAGATATGATTTCGTCTGAAAGGCGTGAAAACCTTCGATATGGTTTTTCCCTATCCTTTTGACATATGCAGACAGTCTTAATATTTTCATCCTTAGCACCATCCATGATTTCTAATGCAGAATGACTGCCTATTGTCCCAATCGAAATATTATTCAAATCATATTGGTCTACAATTTTCCTAATTTGCTGGATATCTAACATATAGAATTATACAGTGTCTCTCAAAGAAATTGCATAAAAAGCTTCGAGAACATAAAGAGGGAGATAAATTGCATTTTTCATTAATTTGAGATACAAACCGATTCGGTTAATTAATCCGACTGACTTCAATATCTAGCAAGAAGCTTTTAATGATATAACACTTTAAAAATCATGTTGGTGGACTGGGACGAACAGATTAAGGCTCATATTGTTTGGATATGGCGTCAAGAAGAGGGTTTTATGAAAAGAGGAAAAGAAGGGATGCTAGTAATCACTGATAGGCGTATCGCCTTTATCACAAAAACATATATGAGTTATAGAATACATGACGTGCATTCCATCAGGCAGCTCAAGAAGTTTAGCGAGGGTGAGAACGTATTCAGACCTTTAGAAGGATACGGGATAAAAAATCTCGATGATGATCTAAAGAAAAGTACTGAAAATTCTGATATCCCGTTTAGCCAAATCTTGGACATTATCTCAGAGGAGAAGCGTTGGGGAACACAACTTATGGTAAAAATAAACTTAGGTATTAAATCTAAAACATACAAGTTCTCAATTGTTAAGGGATGGGTAAAGTATCCATTAAAAGATCCAGTTGAATTTCAACACGTTGATTGGCTACCTGTGATTAATCTTATTAAGGAATCCAGATAAGAAGTTCATAATTATTAGAATTATGAAGCAAACGGTCAGTTCAATATAAGAAAGGTAAAGAAAGAGTAAAGAAAATTGACAAGAAAAGTAGATTATATTTTAATTGTAGTTCTGATATTTTATTAAGAAAATGTCAAAAAAACTGTATGTGGTTGGAGTGGGACCTGGCTCACCCTTGTATTTGACTGATATAGCCAAAGAGGTTATACGTAAGTGTCATTATATTATGGGATACAAGTACACTTTAAAAACTATTGAAACATTTATTGACAAAAGTAGGCAAAAAGTATCCGAGATCACACTATGGAACCAGGAAGTTGTTTATCTAGATATTTATAAAAAAATGAAGAATAATGAATATTGCGCAGTCCCTTTCACTGGCGATGCGAGCTTCTCCGAATCTGAAGTGGTTGATAGGTTACTAGAAATCTTTGGGGATGACAATGTGGAGATTCTACCAGGTATTAGTTCGATCCAGGTTGCGGCGGCAAAAACTAAAGTACCGCTTGATAAGGCGTATATAGCTACATTTCATGTAACTGGAGATATTGAAAAGAAAAAAAAGGAATTGATTCACGCTGTAAATGAAGGTAAAAGTGTAATTTTGCTGCCCCGACCATGGTCAGGTGATCTAACTAAAAGGTTCATGGAGTCAGATGTAGCTATGTTTTTGAAGAAGAATGGAATTAAGACATCGGCGCTCAATACTTTCGTTTTTGAATATCTAACTAACAAGGAGAAAGAAACCGCATTCAAAGGAAAAGTTAGTGAACTCGAGGGACAAGAATTTAGTGATTTATCTGTAATGGTTATTGATCAAACTAAACGTCAGACGTATCTTGAGTTCGAAGAAACTAGGTAGTATCAATATCCAGTCTTAATCTTATTATTTTGGTTAGACTCAAATATTTACAAACTTGTTGTTATTAAAATATTTCTTACTTTTGTGACAAGAGCTATTGTACTCCTAACTTCATATTAACTGCAAATATCGTGCAAACGTATCAGTTTTAAAATAGTAAAAGAAAAAGAATAGCATTTAGCATAAATTGTTAACGGAAATTATGGCTACAACATTTCACAATTACCAAATATATTAATGTGAGAGAGGAGAATCTGAATGTTGCGATCTCATCATGACCAAGGTTGGTAATACTTATCGCCGATTTCATGGATACCTTGCGAATAAGCCTACCAATTTTAGTTGGGTTATTAAGGATGGACTTGCAGGAAGTGGAATGCCAATGACATATTCACAATTTATATGGTTGATTAGACATGGGATTGAAGCGATAGTTACTATAAGGGAGGTGCCATTGCCATCAACATGGTTCGCTAACAAAGCCATTGATTACTTTCATTTAAAGGTAGAAGATTACGGTGCCCCTTCACTTATAGATATTGACGCTACTGTTAACTATGTTAAAGAGCATATTAGTGATGGGAAGCCAGTCATGGTCCATTGTGCTGCTGGAAAAGGAAGAACAGGAACTATATTAGCCGCATATTTTCTTAAAAATTTCAATTTAACAGCTGAACAGGCCATTAAAAAGATAAGAGAGCTCAGACCGGGTTCAGTTCAGTCTCTGCCACAAGAAAAGGCTATAGAAATGTATGAAGAGTATCTCAAGAAAAAAGGAAGATAAGTATGCGCAAATTTCCATGATGAGATTGCCTCGGAATAGTAACGATCATACTAACATCCTATAGGATCCCTGTTTTCCAGGTAACTACAAAAGATACTAAACAGACAAATCTACATTCTGTCCATCAAATTGTGTTATCATTTGCCATTCTATTGAAGCTCCAATTAATAGAATTGCAATAACTATTCCTATTTCGATGATTGTAGGAATAATATATTCTTTCCATTGTTTCTTCTTTACAATCTGATAGATAAGCATCCCGCTTCTAGACATTGCCAATCCATAAGCAAAAATTTCCATAACTCCAAAAGGAGTAATTAAAATTACGAGCGGGGAAATGTTATGCAGAAGAGGTGAATTTTCAGCTATTACGTTAAAAATTAATCCAGTAGAAAACCCTGAGAAAAGTCCTAATCCTATCCCAAGAGCCGGTATGAACATTCCAAGCGAAATCCTAAGGTTATTCATAAAAATTCCATTCTGATCAATATCTTCTACCTGTTCATTGAATTGCTGTCTTAAATTTTCAGCATCGCCCCTGTTTATATCAGTACCTGCACCTATAGAATATGCAACTACAAATACCACCATTCCAATAGTTAAATAGAACAGGCGCCATTTGATAACAAAATGCAATGCAAGAATAGTTATAAATTTATTCTATTAAATGTTGTATAGGGGGTATAGGAGCTTCCTAGCGAAATGATCATGTCCTTAGGCATCATATCAGTACGATTATTCTGAAAGCATTTGATATTAATCACTGTTTGGAATCTATTCCCTTTCTTTTCTTTATTGATATCTCAATAAATGACTTAATGCTATCTTTTGTCTCTATTGATACACTGTATGCTAATATTAAAAATAATGCTTTGTAAGATTGATCAATTTCATTAATATCATACGTGCCTAATATATAACAGAATCAAGGTCAAAGGTATCTTTGAAGGGATCTTCATAGGCCGAGACTGTTAGTCCCTAAGTCAATCAGAAGAATATTGTTGGTCAATTAAAATTAGAAGTACCTTTAAATTGTCTCTACCCTCAATCACAACTGTCTATATATACATGCACGTGGGGATCGATGATTTAGCTATTTATGTTCCAAAACTATATGTTGATTATAAGGATTTCGCAATAGCTCGGGGGATCGAGCCTCAAAAATTGGAATATGGATTAGGGATTAGAAAAATGGCTCTGGTTGATGCGAATCAGGATCCTGCTTGTATGGCTTCAAATGCATGTCTAAAATTGATACAAAAAAATAATTTGCAGCCTGAAGATATTGGAAGAATCTACATAGCTACCGAGTCAGGACTTGATGAGTCCAAGGCAATGAACTCTTTTGTTATAGGAATGCTCGAACAGGTATATGGTGAGAGTTCGTTCGAACATGCTGGTGGAATAGAGTGTAAATTTGCATGTGTAAGCGGCTCATACGCACTTTATGATAATGCAAACTGGATCAGAGCAGAAGAAAACAACAAGAAGTCTGCTATTGTAATTGTGAGCGATATCGCCAAATATGATATTGGCTCATCTGGTGAATACACACAAGGCGCTGGAGCTGTTGCTATGCTCATAAAAGAGAACCCCAGATTATTAACCTTTGATAGAAAGGTTGCTTCTACGATCATCAAAAATGAATACGATTTTTACAGACCTATAGGAAAGGAAACTCCTCTTGTTAATGGAAACTATTCTAATTTATTATATCTAATCCAAGTGAAAAAAGCATTTGATAGCTATAAAGAAAAAACTATAGCAACAGGCTTGATTAGTCTTAAAGATGGCGAATCCATTACTGATTATATTGATTTTTTCAGTGTTCACCTACCATACAGAAAGATGGGAGAAAAAGCTCTAATATACTTATTAAGACATGAATGGCGTCATCTTCCTAGATGGAAAAATGTAATAAATGAAATAGGCATTCAAGAACCCGTACAAAAAGATGCCCGGGGGACGATTGAGTCTGTTCTTTCAGATACTGAATTTATGAAAGCTGATGAAAAATTTAGAAGGGCATTTGCGAAATCGACTTTCTATCATGAAGTATTCGAAAAAAAGATGGCAAGCTCACTCGAAGCCTCTGCAATAATTGGAAATCTATACACTGCATCAATGTATATGGGCTTTAGAAGCTTGCTTGAATTCGAATATAAGAAAAAGGAGAGAGATCTAGATGGAAAAAGAGTTGGTTTTGGGTCGTATGGTAGTGGCAGTAGTGCAATGGTATTTAGTGGTATTATACAACCAGAGTATAAGGATATCGTAAAACAAATGAATCTTGAAGAAGAGATAGGCCCACGAATAAGACTATCAATAGAAGAATATGAGAGGCTTCATGGAAATGGAAGGAATCCCGATGATTCAATTATACATCCACATAAGGAATTCATTCTTATGAAAGTAGGCGGTACTACTGCTGATAAGGCAGGATTTAGAGAATATAACTATGCTAACTGATATCTACAGAAATAACCGAGTTTACAGTCTAATGCAAAGCTCAATTTGATCGATATGTGACTTATAATCCATGGTGACTTATAACCCATGGCATCATTTTGATGAAGACTCAATCTAGCAGATTGACGAGTTTCAATATAATTACTACCTTGTCTGTATCATTCCATCCAAATGTGGCAACAGGTGGCCCCAGTGATTAGCTAGTCTGGTTTTCCCAGCATCATACTTTATTATTACCCTAGTCTATCCTTTTCCATTTTCTCACTTGAATCAAGGTGAGTTATATGGACATTTTATTAGTAGTAGTCCCTTTACTGTTAGTATTGTTACTAGAATGTTCAGTTCCGGTACCAGAAAGTATTTCAATAATCTTCAAGATATATGGTGTTGAAAGTGAAAATGTCCATTTTTTAGCAAACAGGGTTCGCTTAACTAGGGTTCGTTTAGGTAGAGGCGCAAGTACGTTATTCAGTTTTTCTATTAGTTTAAGTATTTTCTTTTTTTCTTTATCTTTTAACTTAAAGTTTGCTTTAACTTCTTGTGTGAGAGATGAAATAGTGTTCAAGATATTCTTGGGAGAAATATTCTCAGAGAAGTTGGTTTCAAGGAGATGAACACTGATGACCTCATTGTTGATCGTAAGTCTAAGCGATTCCGCAGAAAACTGGAGACTTGGTTTTTTGTCAATTATCCTTTCAATTATTTTGACTTTTTTTGACTGTTTCAATCTAGTTAAGACTATCGCTGCGACAGGAGTGATGTTGACAGTATCTTCTTCACCCGTAACACCAGAAATTGATTGATTAAGATTGGTTTTACTATCAGTTTGATTATTATTGGCTTCATCAGTGGGTTTAGCGATGTGTCCACAGCTATAAAATCTTCTTACGTAATTTGGGTAAGATTCTACTTCAGTTATCTCCACACCATTTTCACAAAAAGGGCAAATCTGAACCATAAATGATCTTTCCTCAATTCCCGACTATGAATAATAGTAATTCTTCATTGAATGCTAATCAATCAACATTAACAATGGCTCATATTACTTTTCTGCTTTTTCTTCACCGAGCCACTAAGCTTAGTATTCGGCTAAGGTAATATCATAAACCTTGACATGGCTTCTTTTATCCCAAAGTTTACTTGAGAGTATGTTTTCAGTACCAAGAAAATGAATAAAAGGTAATTATTCTTGGAAGGATAAGGGCTGTCTCTTCTTTTGTTCTTCAATTATGTATTCTGGATCAATTTCAATAGTTTTTGATTCTCGATACTTCTTTTGTGATTCCCGAACCACATCGAGTATTAGTTGGGACTGATTCCTCTTAACTTTTTTGGGTTTAATAGTAACATCATATTTTTCACCCTTGACGTTATGATCTTTCCGTGGTTTATTCACTGAAAGTATCTCTCCTTAACCTATTAAGAGTATTCTTTACATATATTTCTTACATGAATTTCTTCAGCATAACCCTTACTTCAACCGTATGTACGGTTGCTATCATTGAATGGTAGATAATAAAGGTGATTTCTTGTATCGATAATATTGTATATGGGTTATCGTTATAAACAAGATAATGCAATACTTTGTGGCTCTTAAAATAGGAGAAAAAAGGGTAAAATCTGCTCAAGACCTTTTAGGTCAATATACTGGCCATGCTATGCCAGCTTTAGCTTTAAAGGATGATAAGAGCAATAAATGGGAGCCCGTAGGAGAGGAAAACTTGCTTGCAATTGTAAGTGAAAGTAATGGATATATGATTGTTCTATGTGACAAAAATGGTATTGCTAAATCAATTGCTCAGTGGTTTACAGAAGATGTCAAAAATGAGATCGTCGAAAGAATCACTAGAGAAAATGGCCTAAAAGAATATTCTGGCAAGCTGTCACTTCCTGTGTAAATTCCAACGTAAACAATAGAACGTATATGCTTTATACATTCTTAGATCTTAATATTGTTGAAGTAGAGTTACCGATTAACGCATAAAGAACATTTTGTTTTATTATTTTGGAACGGAAGTTTGCAATCTTGTAGAGCCTTGTCACAATCAAATATGATTCCACATGAACTGCACTGATGATGGCAAATCAGTTTAATCTCAGTATTATTGTTGTTAAGAATACTCGTGGTAGCAGTAGTGATTGTATTAAAGATCAACACTGAGTATGGGATAACCTGTTTTTTTAAAGATATGCTTAAAATTATTAATCAATTTGTCATAATCTTAGACATACGAGGATGATTCCCCTAGTCCAATCATATCACATCCAAATCGTAGATTAATTCATAATACTACTTTGACTGCATTTTTGATTATCATCATGAGTGAGAGGATATTAAATTTTCTTTTGTTAACTCCTCTATTTTGCTTTACTTTATTCTACCAATTTCTCGCTCTACATATACCATACTGGAGTATTCTTTGGGTAGAAGCTCACCTAACAAGTCAATTACTGTCACTGTGTCTCCAACTTTAGTAAATAGGAGCCAATTCAATAATTATTAAATATTTTCTTGATAATAGCTTAGATATTGAAAAATGACGTCATCATCACCATCTAACGAAGAAGAACAAGAAAAAGAGAAAACTTGGATTGGGTTAATAGACGAATCAGTACATACATTTGATGACATTGATATAGGCGATATTGATGCTGTCAGTAGAGATTTTGTTGTAGTCAAAAGAGGCTTTGTAAATGTGCATTACTATTATATTCCGATAAGCAAAGTAGAAGGATGGGATAGTCATGTACTGTGGTTAAAGATAACAGAGGAAGAAGTAATAAGAAATTATGAAAGGGATCTTATACCTGATCCAACAAGATATTATGTAAAAGACTATCCTGCATATAGTACAGATTACTATCCAGAACTTACAATGATTCCATCAAGATATTCGAGGCCTATATATCCTGGTATTGGTACTATTACTTCAACTAAAACTGCACCAATATCTGATGTACCTATCATTCATAAATGCGACATTTGTGGCAGCTCAGGCTTTAAAACAGAAGACGAATTGAGTTATCATGTTAGAACGACCCATTAAGGGAGATAGAGTAGAAGTAGAGTAGTAACCATTACATATTCACATAGAGGCTGCAGCTTCGCATTATTACATATTCTATTTCGTATGGGATAGGTATGGATCAATGAATTCTATGACAAAAACATCTACATTCCACATAACCCTTAGAATATCTATGTTTACAATCAGAACATCTTAGACAATCTCCTTCAATATATTCAAGTCTCAATCCCTATTCTACAATACTATCATAATAAATATTTATAGCATATACGGATAATGTATGTTTTTCAATTACACCATAATTTAATTAAAGAAAATCCTCAATGTTGGTCTCTT
>JAATVT010000127.1 GCA_014523685.1 Nitrososphaerales archaeon TH5893 | reverse complement strand
GTAATTAGGAAGAGACGATACTCTTGCATTTACAAGCCCACAGATTCGTGGACTTCGGATGACAAATACTAAATGAACTCACAAATTCGTACTAATCCGAACATATTGATTACTGGACTAATTATCATCAAAAGGGACTTAAAAATAAGGTGGGAAAAATGCTTTACAATACTATTCCTTTACGTTAAGAATGGGTTCTTGATTATTCTTCGTCATCTTCATCTTGTGCATCGTCAATCGCTTCAATCACGCCATTCTTGTCTTCATCACTGTCATCTGTGCTCTCAGTAGGAGCATTTTCGTTACTATCTATTCCTCCATAGCCTGCTTTCATACAGTCTATTGCTTCTTCCTCTGTGGGAGATCCTTGGCCCTCAACACCAGAAAGACAAGTCTGTAATTCTTCATAGTCTGCCCGAGAAGAGTCTTGGTCTTCTGATTTAGTGACATCATCAGAACCTGCCCTCTCATCTTCATCTGTTGTTGCAGTTGTGCTATCTTCATTGTTATCTTTCTCTTCTCCATTAATGTTAAAAGCGGGACCTGAGGCGTCCAAGCTGACTTTTGCGAATCCAGTATAGGGAGTAAAGTCTTGATCCAAGTGACCTAATACTCGTGTTGGTGATGGCATTATCATAACCGTTGCCAATAATGCAATACCAACTATGGCTAGTAATGTTGTCGTTTCGTTTCTATTCATCATTTACTGAGTGTCAGGTTATATCAAAAGATTAAACAGTTGACGACCAATTCTACCATAATTTCTGATTGAACTTTCGGAGTGTACTTTGTATCCGCTAAGAATTTAGACCGATTTTGCTATAGGTAGACTAGAAAATATAGACGGTAGCCCAGAACTGTAGGGATAACGACTAGAAGGTCTAGCTGCCTAGCATTTGACCTTTCTGCTATCTATAACCAGCTAATTCTACTTGTGGTTCTTTCCCTTGTATTGAGTAAAAAAAGTTTTTTAATAAATGAGATAAAATTGGATTGGATAGATACTAGTTTCTCCTTCTTCTGATCTTAGGTATGATTCGGTTTACTTGAATTAGTTTACTGATGTTATTCTATCTGACACTTAATCAAACCCAATCTAGAATATGTGTGCAATAATGTTTTTTTGCAAATAGTTGTTACTTTATTAAAAAAAGTCCTACCAAAAACTCCATTCGCTTCGCTTCCATTCTCAGTTAAAACTCATTGGTTTCAATTAATATATCTTGAATTACTAATTGTATTTGAGAAGAAATGATTGATGGTTTAAATTCGGTTCTGTCTGCTGAAATTTCTACCCATTTTTCGCACTTTGTACATTTATGTGAAAAAATTCTTGGAACAACAAGCAAGAATATGAAGGTAAATTTTCTCTCTGAGTATCTCTCTTCTCTGAATGATGAATCTTTATCTGTTGCAGTTCTCTTCTTATCCAACAGAATATTTCCTCTAGGTTCGAAATCTGCGGTAAATATAGGATATAGCACAATAATGCGAACACTTTCTGAAATATCTACACTAGATCAAAATAAAATCCAACAGATCTACTTAAAATACGGTGATATGGGTGCACTCTCTGAGTATGCAATATCAAAAATGCACACCGTTTCACTTTTTCAACATCGGGCTCTGACACTATTGTCTGTACATGATCGATTTAGGAGGATTGCGGATACTATAGGATATAATTCAGGTAAAAGTAAGAGGAACCTTTTGAAAGGTCTATTTTTGAATAGCTCACCACTTGAAGCAAAATATTTGACAAAGATGATAAATGGAGAAATGAGAATCGGCTTGACAGAAGGTTTTGTAGAGGTAGCAGTTTCTAAGGCGTTCAACCAAGAACTTAGAATTGTCAGAGAAGCCATGCTGGTTCTTGGAGACATTTCTCAAGTAGCACTACTTGCAAAAAAAAGTTTACTGCATACTGCACTAGTCAGACCCCTTAATCCCGTAAGCTATATGTTGGCAGATGCGATGTTTACTGCGGAAGAAATAATCGACTACTATCAAAAACCTTTGATTTGCGAATACAAATATGATGGAATACGTGCACAGATGCATAAATCTGGACAACAAGTTAGATTTTTCTCTCGTAAGCTTACAGATGTTACAGATGCATTTCCTGAATTAGCTAGTGCTGCGCTGAATACTAACTTACCATCATCATCATTATCAAACATTGATCTTATTTTAGATGGAGAAGTAATAGCCTTTCTTCATGGTAAACCGCTTCATTTCCAAGACTTGCAAAAGCGACTTCGAAAAAAGAATGTTACAGAGCAGATCACGAAAGAAGTTCCATTAGTATATGTAGTATATGACATAATTTATCTTAATGGAGAAGTAATGATTAGAAAACCACTCAGACAAAGAAAAGAAATTCTATCAGAAATATCCTTTAGAGAACCGATCATTAATGCATATCAAAATATTGTAAATTCAGAACAAGGAATAGCTGCAATGTTTGAGGAAAGCAGAGATATGGGCCATGAAGGATTAGTTCTAAAAGATCCAGACTCCCAGTATTACCCTGGAAGAAGAGGAAGATATTGGATAAAGCTTAAAAAAGAATTAGATACGATCGATGCTGTTATTGTAATTGCTGAATATGGTCATGGAAAGAGGGCAGGAACCTTATCTGATTACACATTCGCAGTGAAGGATGAGCACAGTAACGACCAATTAAAAATAATTGGAAAGGCCTATTCTGGATTGACTGATTATGAAATAAATATAATTACAAAAAAATTAAGAACTATTATGATAAAAGATGATGGGTACAGAGTTATAGTTAGGCCGGAAATAGTCCTAGAAATTGCATTTGACAGCATCCAGAAAAGTGATAGACATAATAGTGGTTTTGCATTGCGTTTTCCTAGAATAAAAAATATACGAATAGACAAAACTGTTAAGGATATAGATTCACTTCCAAAGATTAAACAAATCTACAATAAGCAGGTTTATTTAATGAGCAAAAATAATGTATAGCTGAAAACATCTCAACTTGCATGATTCCGTTCATTGAAATTAAAATGTCCTCGCAAGGGTAAGATGCAAAAAGTCTGGGGACAGATAGGGCCTGGACTACTGGAAGCTAAGTAATTATTTAGTATTCTTCTAAAAGTATTCTATCACTTAGCTCTGAAGTTATGATCTGATAGAAAAATAGAAATGATATTATGTTAAGAGCTTCTGATCATATTCTCCTGAAGTCAAATATAGCGACAAGCGCTTAATATTAATCGTCTAAACATTGTGAATCACTCACTTTCTCGTGGAGGGAATCTAACTGTATTACTTTCTTTAGCAGCGGCATTGGTAATATCTTCAGTTTTATATAGTGGAACTTGTGTCTACGGTCAGCAGTCTGATAGTCTAGGAAATCCTATTCCATTGGTTAGCAATAATACCAGTCAGCTACAGGCTTCTGGAGGAAAACAACAACTCGTTATAATCCCTAGTTTATCAAGTAATGAGCTTAGTACTGTGATAGAAGAGCCTGAACCCAATGAGGAGATTAGGAGACTAGAACAAGGATTAGTACCTCAAAGAACAGGAATAGACTCCATTGAAAAGAACAGTGAGAAAGTTGAGGATGAGCTTGACACAATTTCTGCTACAGAAAGTGAGAAGATACAAAAGGAGGAGGAAAATCAAATAGATGAAATACAAAAGCAACAAGAAGATACACAGGAAAAACTTGCAGAAAAATTAGAAGCTGCAGAATCAAAGACAAGTGAGACCATTGATGAGACAATAAGGGAGTCAGACGATATACATAATGAACAAAATGATGACACGAACGGAAAGGAAGATAAAGAATCTGGTAAGAATAATGGCGTACCGATAGAGCTGCCGTTTCCTTAAGAGTCATAAAGCATCTTTACGCTATTGAATAATATTCACTCCAACTATATACTAAAAAATAGATAACTACTAAAAGAGTTTGTGTTCGAGTCGTACTAGCACGTTTCAGCAGGGCCGCTCCCTCTCCTAAAGTATTATTATTACTTATATTGCGAACAACACTTGAGCTAGCTCCCCCACGGTTGGATGTGATCGGTGAGAAATATCCAAAGCAGTAGGAAGACCATTTGGGGATAGAGAGCCACCTAACCTATCCCTCCCAATCTTTCTTGCTGCTATATATTTCCTTTAAAGGGCAGGGGAGTGAGAACAACTCCAAGATTTTGTCTTGATAAATTAGTAAAAACCAACTGCAAGATAAGCAGTATGGCTAAATACCATATTTCGTATTAGTTTAGGGGGCTTAACGTCCATATTCCGCGGGTTGCAGGAAGGCCCTAGACTCAACATTGATTCATTGTATTTACGAAACAGTTGAGTCTCCTGCGGCTCCAATTGTAACTAGCTGTCATCTAATTGGCAATAGCTCGGAGAGAGAATGCATCTTCTTACCTGGATACGTAGTACTATCATTAGGCCCAATCTCCGAGTCATGTTTCTTCATTGATAGTGAACGAATTCTTTAAGGCAGAGTTTTAATGACATAGTTAAGTTCACGTACTCAGGTTCATTTTTTAACCATTTATTTATCTCCTTATGTATGAAAGAACAACATTACAAGAATCCAACACCTACTGTGGACGCTATTATCCAAAAGAATTCTCAGATATTGTTGGTTAAAAGAAAGAAAGAGCCATTCAAAGGTAATTTAGTGCTGCCAGGCGGATTTGTAAATGAAGGAGAAAGAGTTGAAGACGCAGTAAAACGAGAGATTAAGGAAGAAACATCATTAGATATAGAGCTTATTGATATCCTTGGTGTTTACTCGGAGCCTGAGAGAGATCCAAGAGGACATATTATGTCTACAGTGTTTATTGGAAAGATCTCTGAAAGTAGTGACAAAGCAGATGCGATGGCACAGGATGATGCGGCCGCAATAGAATGGCTAAATTTTGAAGCGGTAGACAATACAAGGATTGGATTTGATCATAAGAAAATTATAACAGATTTCATTAACTGGAGACAACACGGGGGAACCTTCTGGTCGTCTAAAAAATGATTTCTAGTGACCATGACTATTGTCTCGAATCATTATATCAGTCAGGAAGTGACTCGATCACTTTCAATAAAGGAGTCTGTACTAGCAATTAAATGTTGAATGACAAATTGGCGTTTACTCAATTTTCTTCCCCTAATTAACTTCTATTATTCAGCATCTGGTTTTGTCTTCTCCGAAAAATATTCCATGAGTAGAGAGAATACCAATGGTTTGTCTAATTCCCGATTATTGATTCCTCAAATGCTCCTTTACTGAGTCACAGAGCGGGGTATTCAGTTTGCAGTTTTCTCGCCATCACC